>VGYL01000142.1 GCA_016872975.1 Planctomycetota bacterium | reverse complement strand
ATCTTCCATTGGATCCACTTGGCTGATCCCGTGACCTTGGGGTCGGGATACGTAACCACGGCCAGACGCTTGGTGGAATCCTCGACCGCGACGTACAGGGACGCCGCGGCATTGCCGGCTCTGCCGCGGACATGTAGGACCAGTGTGTCCGCGCCGTTGGCCGTCCAGTCCTCTACGGGTGCGAACTCCCGCTCGGCCTCGCTGTAGAAGGGCGACGCGATGTTGTTGTAGTCCAGGGGCAGGGCCTGCTTGCCGCTGCGGACGATGGTCCGTTCGGCAAAGGGGGCGGTGGTGTTCCCGACAGTCGAGCCGGTGCCGTTGGTCCAGCCGTCGATCCAGGTCTCGTAGATCCGCTTGCCCTCGGCATCCGTGTAGGTTTCGAAATCGTCCACGGGAAGATAGGTCGTGAACTTCCACACGGGACCGGTGCGGACGACGCCGCCCGCGGCGATCTCATCCACGCGCCAGTGGTAGATGCTCAGACTCTCCAGGGCTCCCGGCGTAAAGGTCGGGTCGGCCAATTCCCCTTTGTCCGTGCCGGCGGCGCCCTGGCCGACGGCAGCGGCATCGTCGCCGAAGTACAGGTGATGCTTGATGACCGCCTGGCCCGGCAGCCACGTCAGCACGGGCGCGGGCGAGACGTCGTTGGCCCCATCCGCGGGACTGGGGTGATAAGCCGTCAGCGCCTGCGCGACAAAGGTCCAGACGTTGCCGGTTGTGATGGTGCCGGCCGCGTCGATCTCATCGACCCGCCAGTAGTACATCGCGCCCGGCTGGAGCCCCGCCGCATGATAGTGCATGGCGAACGGGATGCGGGTGGCGACCCGGTCCGCTTCGGTCAGGTCGGGACTGGTGCCGAGATAGACGTTGTGGAGCACAGCGCCCGCGCCGGGCTTCCACTGCAGCAGGGGCATGCCGACCGCGAGGGCGCCATCGGCGGGCGTCGGATTCCGGGCCTTGGCCGCCCACAAGGCGATCGCACCGGTGATCGGGTTGGCGTGCGCGAGAATATCCGCATCGGACAGGGCGCGATCGAAGACGACCGCCTCGTCCAGGATGCCCTGGAGCCAGTCGGCGGGGCCGGCGCCGCGGCCGCCGATTCGCAGCCGGGGCAAGTCAACCTTGTCCGTACTGGTCCCCATCAGTTTCCCGTTGATGAACACCTGCGTGCCGGCGCCATTGTTGCGAAACACCAGGTGGAGCCACTGGTCTTTGGGGGCGACCAGGTTCTGCAACGTGTAGCCGGCGGCCGGCGTGAACCGATAGTCCGCCACGCCGTACAGCGTGAAGCCCACCTCCCCGAGCGACGTCCAGCCCGCCAGACGAACAGAGGTGGTGTCACTGTCGTGGAGGGCCATCGAATCGTTCGCCGCGGCGGCCTTGGTCGACATGACGATGTACTCCACCGTCCACGGGCCCGCCAGGTTCGCCGCTCCGACGAAATTCGCGCGATCGGTGCCGGCCTTCCGGTCGAAGATCGCGGCCGAGGTCGGGCCAAAGAGCCCCTCCTGACCGGGCAGCGGTCCATTATAGGCGCCGTTGAGTTTGCCGCTGCCGGAATCGAGGCAGTCCGCGCCGCCCGCTTCATCGAACCTGTACCAGTGCAAGGGATTGCCGGCGGCGATGGCCGCTTCCCACTCCGCCTGCGCCTCGGCCTGCGCGGTCCCTGCCGGCAGAAGCAGGGAAAAGGCAAGAAGAAGGGAAAAAGGAAAAAGAGAAACGTCAAACGTCCCCGTGCGGGTCTTACTTTTTCCTTTGCCCTTCTTGCCTTTTTCCTTTTTGCTTTTCACTTTCTCAGACATGGTCGTCCTCCCTTTCACAATCTTTCTGTTACCATTTACCACTCATCGATCGCCCGCGCGGGCGACGAAACAGGAACCTCGTTGTATCCAGCATACCTCCTCACGGCCTCGTCACGTAGATATCGTCGAGGTAGAGGCGGCCCGCGCCGCCGGCGGCGGAGTTCTGGCGGTCGCCGACGCCGAGGTACAGCTTCTTGACACGGGCGAGATTCACGCCGGTGAAGCTGCTCAGCGGGATCTTCCATTGGATCCACTTGGTTGATCCAGTGACCTTGGGGTCGGGATACGCAACCACGGCCAGACGCTTGGTGGAATCCTCAATCGCGACGTACAGGGACGCGGCGGCATTGCTCGCCCGGCCGCGGACATGAAGGACCAGCGTGTCGGCGCCGTTGGCCGTCCAGTCCTCTGCGGGCGTGAACTCCCGCTCGGTCTCGCTGTAGAAGGGCGATGCGACGTTGTTGTAGTCCAGGGGCATGGCCTGCTTGCCGCTGCGGATGATGGTCCGTTCGGCAAAGGGGGCGGTGGTGTTCCCAACGGTCGAGCCGGTGCCATTGGTCCAGCCGTCGATCCAGGTCTCGTAGATTTGCTTGCCCTCGTCATCCGTGTAGCTCTCGAAGTCGTCCACGGGAAGATAGGTCGTGAACTTCCACACGGGACCGGTGCGGACCACGCCGCCCGCGGCGATCTCATCCACGCGCCAGTAGTAGGTGCTCAAGCTCTCCAGGGCTCCCGGCGTGAAGTTGGGATCGGTCCGCTCTCCTTTGTCCGTACCCGCGGCGCCCTGGCTGACGGCGTCGGCGTTGTCGCCGAAGTACAGATGATGTTTGACGACGGCCTGGCCCGGTAGCCACCTCAAGTCGGGCATCGGCGCTGCATCGTTGGCCCCGTCTGCGGGGTTGGGGTGATAAGCCGTCAGGGCCTGCGCGATGAAGCTCCAGACGTCCCCGGTCTGCACGGTGCCGGCGGCATCGATCTCGTCCACCCGCCAGTAATAGGTCATGCCAGGTTGGAGACCGGCAAGGTGATAATACATGGTGACAAAGGAGCGCGGGGCGACCAGGTTGGCCTCGGTCAAATCCGGGCCGGCGCCCATATAGACGTTGTGGAACAGGGCGAACGTGGCCGGCGTCCACTGCAGCAGCGGCATCGTGACGGCCAGGGACCCATCCGCTGGCTTCGGGTCGTACGCCTTGGGTCGGGCGCCCACCTGCCTGATCTCGGCGTCCGTCAGGGCCCGGTTGTAGAGGCGGACCTCGTCCAATTGCCCGTTGAAGAAGGAATACCCGTCCTTGCGGCCCCCGATCCGGACCGGCTCATCGTTGAGCACCGGGAAATTGGCCGATTGGGGGACGTTGCCCGCCGGGACGCCGTCGAGGTAGAACTTGACGCTGCTGCCTTTCACCAAGGTGACGGCCACGTGGTACCAGCGTCCGGCGGTAAGGCCCGTCGTGGAGTTGTAGGTGGCGTAGGTCGTGCCCTCGGAGGTCTGGTGCAGCAGTTGCAGCACGCCCGTGCTCACGGCAGTGCGAAATTCGTAGTTGCCCGGATAGTTGCTGGGCGCGGTGCCGCTGGGCGACTTGTCCAGAATGAAGTAATAGGTGCCGAGATTGTTGAGCTTCAGCCAGGCGGAGATCGTGAAGGCTGTGCCCAAGTCCAGCGCCGGCGTCTCGGCCACCTGCACAATGTCGTCAACTCCGTCGAAGCTCAGGGCCCCGCCGCCCATGCTCCCGGCCACCCACTCGGGCTCGCCCAGCAGCATGCCATCGTGGCCCCGGCCGCTGGAGTCCCTGGCGACGCTCCCGAAGCCGTCGTCGAACCGCCACCACCCGATGAGGTTGGGATCCTCCGCCGCCCTGACCTCGCTCGCGACGCCGCTCGACAGGAGCACCGCCGCAACCAACAAGAGACGTGTCTTGCCCATGTGCGTCCTCCCTTCTCGATTTACGATTTGTGATTTATGATTCACTATTGTCGATCATGAATAATCAATTCCGTGGCCTCCCACCACAGATGCGGATAGTCCAGCCTTTCGAGAATCCACCAAATGTCGTCGGTCCCGTTGGCCATCTCGCCGACGAAGTCCCAGCCGGCATTGAGGAACGTGGCAGCCGCCTGCATCTCGGCCGTGGTCTTGCCGGTGCCGCCGGCGCTGGTGGATTGCTTTGAGGTCTGGATGTCCCAGAAGCTCGTAGCGATACTGCCTCGATAGTTCGAGCCTACGAGGCCGCCGACATAGGAGGTTCCGCTGACCGAGCCGCTGCTGTAGCACTGGGTTACCAAGCCACGATCGTTGTAGCCCACCGTCCCGCCGACGAAATTATGCCCACTGACCGCACCGGTGTTGTAGCAGTCCGTCACAGTACTGTCGTTGTTATACCCGACCAGACCGCCGGCAAACTGACTGCCGCTGACTCGACCCGTATTGTAGGAACCGGTGACCACCCCACTGACGTTGTGGCCCACCAGTCCGCCGACATATCCATTACTACCGCCGCTGCTGACCGCACCGCTGTTATAGCACTGCGTCACAGTACCCGTATTTCTGCCCACCAGTCCCCCCACGTGGTCTCCGGTCGCGCTTACCGTGGCGGTGTTCGTGCATTCGGCGATGGTCCCGCTATTCTGGCCTGCCAATCCACCTATATAGTGAGTACCGGTGATCTCACCGGCGCTGGTACACCGGATCACAGTGCCGCCGTTCGTCACCGAGACTCTGGCGTTCACAGCATAACAATCGGCTATCGTGCCGCTCTTCAAGGAACCTGCGAGCGAGCCAACGGTACGTCCTGTTCCCGCATCAGTGTGCGTGGCAATCAGGCATATGTTCTTGATCTCGGCGTGGGGATCGTCAACATATCCAAAGAGAGATCTGCCTGTTATGGTATGACCATCGCCGTCGAAGACGCCGGTGAAAGGAGTGGCCGATGTGCCGATCACGTTGAATGCGGGTCCGCCGTCGTTGCCGTCGAAGCCGGACAAATCGATGTCCGCAACCAGCTTGAAATGTGCTCCCCACGCATGCCAGCACCTGCCGATGAGATTCAACTGCGCTCCGGTGCCGACCAGGTACGGGTTCTCCTGTGTTCCTTCACCCAGGAGGAATCCCAGGCGGAAGTGCTTGTCCTGCTCACACGGGATCTTCGCGAGCACGTTGACGTCTTCATGCGTGTATATGAGGAAGGGATCGTTTTCCGTGCCACGGCCCAACAGGAGATCGGAAAGCTTCGGCATTCGGATCGGGTCGCCCGGCCGGTTTTCCCACCACAGCCTGGGATAGTCCTGGCCCTCATTGATGGTCCAGCCGCCCTCATTGTCGCAGACTCGCCAGTCGAAAAAGGTCCCGGCCGTCTGCATGTCGGCCGTGGTCAGGCCAGTTCCACCAGCGCTGGTGGCCTGGCCGGAGGTCTGGATGTCCCAGAAGCTCGAACTGATGCCCTCTGTGCCCCAGCGACAGGAGCCCACGAGGCCGCCGATATCCTTATTTCCCGCGACTGTACCGGTGCTGTAGCAGCGAATGATGCGGCTTCCATCGTTTCTGCCTGCGAGACCACCGATGCCTCCATATTCACCGATACCCGTGACTACGCCGGTACTATAGCAATCGATCACTTCACCGCTCCATCCGTCCACCATCGACTTGCCATTGCTCCCTACCAATCCGCCGACGTCGCCATCTCCAAAGACTGTGCCCGTGCTGCAACATTGGACGACAACGCCCCCGTTCGAGCCGACCAGCCCGCCGACATCGCCACGACTGCCGTGCACCGTTGCGCTGCTGTAGCATTGGGCGATATCACCGCGGTTTATTCCCACGATGCCGCCGACAAATGCACTTCCATGAACAACACCTGTGGTGTGGCAGTGATTCAATTTGCCGCCATCGCAGAGGCCTACCAGTGCGCCGATACACATGCCCGTACCGGTTATCGCGACGTCATGTATTCCCAGATTCGTGACCTCAGCTCCGGTTGCGACGTAGCCGAATAGCGCCAAACAACTCTCGCCAGCCATCGTCAGATGGAAGATCACGTGACCGTTGCCGTTGAAGGAACCAGCAAAAGGCACCCCCACAACGCCCATGCCAAGCCCCCACCAAGTACGCCCATATGCGGCCGGCGCAATGACCGCCTTGTCGAAGACCTTGCCGCCGGGGAGGTTGGGGTCCAGGTCGATATCGGCGGTCAGGAGGAAGTGCTTGTCGTAGTCCCCGGGCGTCGCGCCCAGGGCGATCAGATCCTCGAATGTGGCGATCTGGTACGGATCATTCGGCTCCCCCGTCCCGCCGCTGTACTTTGCCTGAGCGCTTGCGGCCAACACACACATCGTCAAGGTCAAGAGTGCAGTTCTCATAGTCTCCAATCCTCCAAACACCGAATCCAGCCACGGTCATTTCGGAAAACCGCAGGTATGCCCAAGCCGGCCTTTAGCTGCCATCAAGATGTTTTGAACCACGAATAGCACGAATCACACGAATCTCGAGAAAGCCGCTGCCCAACTCGTTGTAGACCTCAAAGCAAGCTCCCATGATTCCGTAGCTCTCCTCTTTGAAGAGCATGTCCTTTGCCATCTGTGCACCTCTCTCTTGCCATTCGTGTGATTCGTGTCATTCGTGGTTTCAACAGGAGTCAAGATATCTTTGAACCACGAATCACACCAATCACACGAATTCTGTCTGTCCGCCTCTTCTTCATTCGTATGATCCGTGCCACTCGTTGTTTCCACGTCCCTGGCTCGGCTTCATTTGTTCGCGGCTTTCCACCACAACCTTGGGTAGTCCTTGCCTTCGAGAATCCACCAGAGGTCCTCCGTGCCGTTGGCCGTCTCGGCCTGAGGCGGCGCGTGGTGCACACGCTATGGCGTTTGCCCTTCTCCTCTTGCCCCTTTCCTTCCGGCGGACGATGGGGTCGTGATGCCGTCCTTCGGAAATGCCCTCGTCCATTCTCGGACCGTCTGTCACTTGTCAAGTGCTGCGCGGGGTCCCCATCGCGAGCCGGGGCGATGGGGTCCCCTGTCCATTGCTCGCTGGTGACTATTGTAGACCCCCGACCGGTTCCAAGTCAAGAGACATTCCGAACCATCCGAGTATGAATGGGGCCCCGGGACCGCCCGTGCCCCGTGCCCCGTGGCCCGTGTCTCGTGCCCCGGGCCACGGGTCACGGGCCACGGCCTATGTCGCGAAATCGTTTTGACGGCGCGGGCCGTGACGCTACAATGGAGCCGAAAGAAGTGTGAAGTGTAAAGTGTTAGGTGTTAAGTACTTAGAACTTCAAACTTGGAACTTCCAACTCATTTCGGAGTGAGGAGACTATGAGACTGGTATTATCCCTCGTCGTCGTGCTATCACTGACTGCGCCCGTGGCGGCCGAATCCGAGGAAGCGTCCCGCCCAGCGCGGTACATGCCCGGTGAGGTGATTGTCAAGCTCAAGGACACGCCCGCCGGCGGGCTCCAGGTCCTGTCGGAGGCCGCGGCTGGGGGCCGGCGTCAGGCGCTTCTCGAGCGGCTCCAGGCCCGCCACGGTCTCGAAGCCCCCGAGCCGGTCTTTCCGCGGACCCACGGATTCTACCTGCTTCGGACCGAGCGGAGCGTCCCGGAGCTCTGCGCTGCGCTGAATCGGGACCCGGAGGTGGAATACGCCCAGCCGAACTATGTCTACCGGCAGTGCCGCACCCCGAACGATCCGGACTTCCCGGACCAGTACGCGCACCAACTGATCCAGATGCAGGACGCCTGGGAGATCTCCACCGGCAGCCGTGACGTGGTGGTCGCCGTGCTCGATACCGGCGTCGACATCAACCATCCCGACCTCAAGGACAACATCTGGGTCAACCAGGCCGAGATTCCGGGCAACGGGATCGACGACGACGGCAACGGCTATGTCGACGACGTCCACGGCTGGAACTTCGGGGCCGGCGACAACAAGATCGTCCCGACCGGCTCCGCCTCCTCCACCGCGGGCCACGGGACCCAGGTGGCCGGGGTCATGGCCGCCGTGGGCAACAACGGCAAGGGCGTCGCCGGCGTCAACTGGCACAGCAGCATCATGGTCCTGCGGCTGAGCCTCGACCTCACCTCCAAGGAGATCGCGGCGGCCCTGGACTATGCGGCCGCCAACGGCGCCTGGGTGGCGAACATGAGCTTTGGCGGCGACGACTTCGGTCCGGACGGCGACCGGCTCGTCCAGACGGCGGTCGACAACGCCTTCACGAAAGGGGTTCTCCTGGTCGCCAGCGCCGGCAACTCCGACACGACGCGTCCGCACTATCCGGCCGCCTACTACAACGTGATGGCCGTCGCCTCCACCGACGGCGAGGACACCAAGACCGGCCACAGCACCTTCGGGCCCTGGGTGGACATCGCCGCGCCGGGCACCGACATCGTCACGACCAATCTCGGGGACAAGTACATCGCCACCGCGGGCACCTCCTTCTCGTCCCCGTACGTCGCCGCGGTCGCGGCCCTGGTGTTCGCCCATCGGCCCACCCTGACCCCCGTCGAGGTGCGGGCCATCCTGGAGCACACCACCGACCCGGTCGAGTACGGCGACCTCGATCCCGATCTGGGCTATATCGGCACCGGGCGGGTGAATGCCCATAGGGCCCTGTTGGGGGCGGACCGCCCGTATCCGCTCGGCGAGATCGTCGCGCCCCGGCCCCGGCAGACCTACGCGGCCGACGTCCCGACCCTCGATCTGAGCCTGTTCGTGCATGGCGGTTCCTATCAGCTCGACTACCGCCTCTACGGCGCTGACGCCTGGACCGCCATCGCCCCGGGTCCCGCTGTGCCGGACGCCAACGGCCTGCGTCGCGTCGCGCTGGCGAATCCCGGCGTGGGCACCTATGAGCTGCGCCTCCGCGTCGCCACGGGCCCGTACACCCATACGGACCGCAAGGTCTTCGGCGTCGAGCTGGCCCCGGAGCAGACCCATTGGCCCCAGCCCCGCGAAGTGGACTACACGAGTGAGGAATACTTCATCGGCAATCCGCTCTGCCTCGATCTCACGGGCGACGGCCGCCGCGAAATCGTCCAGCTCTCCATCGATTTCACCGGCTCCTACTGGGGCGTGGGCAAGATCAACCTCTGGACCGAGGACGGCAATTCTCTGCCCGGCTGGCCCGTGGAAATGGCGGACACCTGGCCGACCAGCGCCGCCGTCGGGGACATCGACGGCGACGGCGACTACGAGGTCGTCGTGGCGTGCGAGTACGAAGGCGCGGTCAGCGCCTACCATGTCCCGAGCGGCCGCATTGTGGACGGCAACTGGCCGGCCTTCGTGGGCGGGTGGGCCGGTTATATCGCCGCGGGCCCGGTTCTGGTCGATCTCGACGGCGACGGCCGCAGCGAGATCCTCGTCGCCCTGGACGAGGGCTCCCGGACCATCGACGGCCTGATCGCCCTGAAGGCGGATGGCAGCCCCTTGTGGCAGCGGCGCTACACCTCCGAAGGGCCGATCAGCGTCGCCGACTTCAACAAGGACGGCAAGCCCGAGATCGCCCTGTGCGGCTACGGCCCCGGCCTGACCCGCATCTACACGTTCATTCTCGACGCCCAGGGGCAGCAAATCGCCCGCTGGCGGGGGGGCAGCAAGAAGGGGACCGTCATGGCCGACCTGGACGCCGACGGCACGCCCGAACTGATCTTCTGCACGGAAGAGGATGTCCAGGCGGTGCGGCTGGACGGCAGTACCGTCTGGCGGGCCAAAGTCCCCGCGCCGTTCGACTCCCGCGGCGGCCTGAGCGTCGGCGACCTCGACGGCGACGGCTTCGGCGAGGTCTACGTCAACAACTACGTCGAGGCCGACGGCTTCATCTTCGCCCGGGTGTATGCCTTCGACCACAAAGGCCGCCCGCGGACCGGATTCCCCCAGACGATGATCGGTGATCCGACCCGCTGCGTTCCCCTGATCGCAGACCTCGACGGCGACGGCAGAAAAGAGCTGCTCGTCAGCACCTCTGCCGAGCCCCTGATGGCCTGGCAGGCCGACGGCACGGTGAAGCGGGGCTTCCCCACGCTGCACTTGAACACGGAGATGGAGGTCACGCCCGCCGTGGCCGATCTCGACCGGGATGGCGACCTGGAGCTCCTGCTGGCCGCCGACGATTACCGGTTCCACGTTCTCGACCTGCCCGGGGCGGACCTGCCCGGCCGGATCGACTGGGGCATGGCCCGCCGCGACCCGCAGAACTCCGGCTGGACCGCCGCCATCCCCCGGCTGGACCCCATCGCCGCCCCGGCCGAGATCCGGCCCGGCCAGCGGCTCCAGGTCCAGGCCACCGCCACGAACCCCGCGAACCTGCCGTTGCGCTGGTCGGTCGGCGCCCTGCCCGAGGGGGCCCACTACAACGCCCAGACCCGCACGCTCCTGTGGAAGCCGACGATCAACCAGGTATTCAGAACGTATACGCTCTCGTTTATCGTGACCGACGGCATCCGGCAGGACCGCCGCAGCGTCCCGGTGACCGTCGTGCCCGAGGCGATCTACCACGCGAACATGGACACCGATCCCGCCTGGACTCTCGATCCCGGCTGGGCCTGGGGCCCGCCCGCCGGCAAAGGCTCCTGGAACGGCGACCCGAACGAGGGACGCACCGGCGTCAACGTCGTCGGCTACGCCCTCGACGGCGACTACGAGGACAACCTGGCCGCGACCCGCTACGCCACGACCGGCCCCCTCGACTGCCGCGGCTACAAGAACATCCGCCTGAGCTTCTGGCGCTGGCTCGGCATCGAGGCGCCCTACGACTACGCCTGCGTCCAGGTCTCCCCCGACGGCCGGACCTGGACCGACCTGTGGACGACCGGCGTCTCCCACGTCTCCGACCGCGCCTGGCAGTTCGTGGAGTACGCGATCCCCGCCGGCCTCGCGGACGACCGGGCCGCCGTCTACTTCCGCTGGGGCCTGGGCCCGACCGACGACCTGATCGCCTACCCCGGCTGGAACATCGACGACCTCCAGGTCACAGGCGACAAGCTTGGAGATTCATGATTTACCAGGCGGCGAGAAGGATGCCGATGATCGTCAGGTGCACGGGGTAGAAGGCGTACACGATCCAGCGGGGCAGGAAACGCCGGGTCCAGCCGCGTACGGACCACCCTAGGAGAAACACCGCCCCGATCACCAGGACGCCCCAGGAAACCGTCCACCAGTTGTACACCCAAATGAACAGGGCCATCCAGCCCATCATCAGAGGAATCCCCACCCAGGCCGCGGGCGAGCGCTGGAGGATGGCCATGGCGAGGATGCCCATCCCGCCATAATCCGTATCCAGCAGGCCGGCGGCCAGGCCGGCGGCGATCATCAAGGCGGTCCAGGCGAGCCAGCCCCGCGCGGGACGGCCGGCTTGACGATTTCGTTCCAGGAAATCCTCGCCGAAGTACAGCGCGAGGCCGCCGATCGCGAGCGTAGAGCCGATGTTGAGCCCTTCAAAGCACAGGGAAAACGGGTACTGCGAGACGAGGGCGAACAGGGCCAGGCGCGTC
>VGYL01000141.1 GCA_016872975.1 Planctomycetota bacterium | reverse complement strand
GGTCGCCTTCTGGGACACGCCGCTCAGCGCCGCGGACATCGCGGCCCTGGGCAAGGCCGGCGACAAGTTCTTCACCCCCAAGCGGGCTTCGGCCCCGGCGCCGGCGGACGGCGCCACGGATGTGCCTCGGGACGCGACGTTGAGCTGGAAGGCCGTGGAGTATCCGTGCACCCACGATGTGTACCTCGGCACGACCGCGGCCGACGTGGACAGCGCGACCCGGGCGAACACCAAGGGCGTGCTGCTGAGCCGGGGCCAGGCGGACACCACGTTCGACCCGCCCGGCTTGCTCGCCTACGGCCGGACCTACTATTGGCGGATCGACGAGGTCAACCAGTCCCCCGACGGCACGGTCGCCAAGGGCAACGTCTGGTCTTTCACCGTCGAACCCTACGCGTACGCGGTCAAACCGGTCAGCGCCATCGCCTCCAGCTTCCAAACGGACATGGGCCCGGCCAAGACCATCGACGGCTCCGGCCTCACCGGCGACCTGCACGGGACCGCGCAGACCACCATGTGGATGAGCACCGGCGCCCTGCCGAACTGGATTCAGTATACCTTCGACAAGGTCTACAAGTTCCATGAGCTCCAGGTGTGGAACTCCAATCAAATCATGGAAACGTACGTCGGCTTTGGCGCCAAGGACGTGACGATCGAATTCTCCACCGACGGCACGACGTGGACCGCGCTGGCTGCTGTGCCCCAGTTCGCCCGGGCCACCGCCCTGGCGGGCTACGCCGCGAACACGACCGTCAGCCTCGGCGGGATTCAGGCCCGGTACATCAAGCTGACGATCGACAGCACCTGGGGCGGCTCGAATGTCTGCGGCCTGAGCGAAGTGCGGTTCTCCTACGTGCCCGTCCAGGCCTGGTCCCCGCAGCCGGCAAATGCCGCGACTGGTGTCGCTATCGATACCGCGCTCAACTGGCGGCCGGGCCGGGAGGCCGGCTCGCATCAGGTGTTCTTCGGCGCCGACCAGGCCGCGATCGCGGGCGGTACGGCACCGGCGCAGACCGTGGCGGATCACAGCTTCACGCCCGGCGCTCTGAACTTCGGCGCGACGTATTACTGGCGAGTAGACGAGGTCAACACCGTCAGCTATCCGGGCGACCTCTGGCGCTTCACGACCCAGCAATACGCGGCCGTGGACAATTTCGAGACCTACACCAACGACGAGGGCGGCCGGATCTACGAGGCCTGGGTCGACGGCTGGACCAACGGCAGCGGCTCGGTCGTCGGCCACCTGGTCGCGCCGTTCGCCGAGACCTCGATCGTGCACAGCGGCCGGCAGTCCATGCCGCTGGAGTACAATAACGTCAAGTCCCCGTACTACTCGGAGGCCGAGCGGACGTTCAGCTCGCCGCAGGACTGGACCGGCAACGGCGCCGACACCCTGTCGCTGTTCTATCGCGGCTACACCACGGGGTTTCTCGATAAGGGCAACAATACCTTCACCGTCAGCGCCGGCGGCGCCGACATCTGGGGCACCGCCGATCAGTTCCGCTTCGTCTTCAAGGCCCTCAACGGCGACGGCTCGATGGTCGTGCGCGTGGACAGCATCGGGAACACGCACGCCTGGGCGAAGGCGGGCCCCATGATCCGCGAGACCCTCGAGGCCAACGCCCGGAATGCCTGCGTGGTGGTTACTCCGGGCAATGGCGTGTCGTTCCAGTGGCGTCCCACCACCGCCGCGGCCAGCTCCAACGCCCCCACCGCCGGGCTGAGAGCACCGTACTGGGTGCGGCTCACACGCACCGGCAACGTTTTCAAGGCGGAACGTTCCGCCGACGGCAAGACGTGGACCCAACAGGGCAGCGACACGACGATCGGGATGGCGACGGCGGTCTATATCGGCCTGGCGGTGACCAGCCACAACGCCGCGGCGACCACGACCGCGGAGTTCTCCAACCTCGCCATCACCGGCGCGGTCACCGGCTCCTGGCAGGCCCTTGCCATCGGCGCCGCCATGCCGAGCAACGATCCGGCCCCCCTGTACCTGCGCGTCGAGGACAGAACCGGCAAGACCAAGACGGTGGTCAACCCCAATGCGTCCGCCACCACCGTGACGGCCTGGACCGAGTGGCGAATTCCGCTGAGCGAGCTGAGCGCCGCGGGCGTCAACACCAGTGCCATCAAGAAGCTCGCCCTCGGCATCGGCGACCGAACCAGCCCGAAACCGGGCGGCGCGGGCCTGTTGTACCTCGACGACATCGGATTCGGCCATCCGGTCAAGTGACCCGAGGCAAGTACGGCGCTGCTCTTGGGGAATTCAATCACACAAACAGCAGGGCGTTGTCCGCCGGGACGACGCCCCGCTGTTCTTCTGGGCTTGGTTCAAGAAACGGGCTTCTCGGGTAACAGAGGATGGGTGGCAGCGGCAAGCGCAGTCTTCGGAGCTTGCCGATGGTCTTGCTTCTCCGCCAGCGGCAAGGCCTGCGCAAAGCCTCCGGCCTTGCCGCTGCCACCCACCCACACTGTTACCCGGTTCTGAACCACGCCTTTTTCTGCGCCCGGCCCCCGCGTGTGCGACGGAAAGCCTCTACCAGAATGCGCCTGATCATGTCATTGCGAGGAGCACAGCGACGAAGCGATCTCCATCCCCTGTGACAAGCACCGAATTCCAAATGCCGCCCAGGGGCGGAAGCACCAGATCCGGCTGATCGGTCGGATCAGACAGATCGGACGGATCTTGGGATTGATCTCCCCGCTGGCGCGGTGTGTTTGAGATTTGGAATTTGGTGCCTGGAAGCCGGAAAAGGTGCCGCATTGCTCTCTATGCTCTGACGAGCACACTACAGACCAGGCCTCAGCCCCGGCGCCGTCTGCCCTCACAAAACGTGGGCGCGGCTCTGGTCCCGGGGTGAATTTCACTTGACGAGGGGGGATTCGACCGGATACCATAGGCAACACAGGGACGTAGCATTTCGTACACAGCGCAGATTGGGCACCGGGCAGCCGAAGCACAAGGAGGACACAGAAGCGGTACATGATACGCCTGCGAGGTTCTGCCAGGCTGACAATTCCGGCCGGGGATGCTCTTCCCGGCGCAACCGGCGATCCGCATCGCCACGATTCGGGTCCTATTGAGGAAGGAGGCATTTCATGAACAGGGGATTGGTCCATCTCACTTGTTGCGTGCTGTTGCTCGGCGGGTCCGGAGCGCTCGTCTGGGGGCAGGCCAACCAGATCCAGAACCCGGAATTCGACAACGGCCTGACCTCCTGGGGCCGGTACGGGACCACGGGTTATACGGTCAGCGTGGTGACCGGCGCCCAGTTGTCGGGCGCCAACGCCGCCCTGATCGACGTGACCGACGCGTCCGTGACGAGCATCGGGATCTCCCAGGGCGGTCTCAAGTTCGAGCGGGGCAAGAAGTACCCCGTCGGCGTGACCGCCAAGGCGGACAAAGAGCGGGAGATGGTCATCCTGATCCAGTTGCACAAGCCCGAGGGACCCAACTGGATTGACATTGTCCTGCAACGCGTGGCGCTGACCACGAAGCCGCAGACGTTCCTCTTCGAGTACACCCACAACGACGACAACATGGCCGACCGCCCGACCTGGTCGGCGTCGATCTACCTGATGCTCAAAGGGGCCTGGTGGCCGATGGCCGGCGACACCGTGCCTTCCAAGGTCTGGCTCGACCGTGTGCACGTGGGCGAGGCGCCCCCGCTGGCGGACAGCACCAACCCGTACGCCTACGAGCCCAAGCCCGCCGACGGCGCGACGATCAACGAGACCGCGGCCGTCCTCGAATGGCGGCGCGGCGATTTCGCGGTCACACACAACGTCTATTTCAGCCCGGACGCCGAGGCGGTCCGCGCGGGCACCGTGGCCGCGCTGCCCGCGGCGACGGAGCGGATCGTCATGGGATTCACCCCGCCCTATGCCGCCGGGTTGACGGCCGGGCAGACCTACTACTGGCGGGTGGACGAAGTCAACGAGGCCCATCCCCAGAGCCCCTGGCAGGGCCCGATCTGGAGCTTCCTGGTCCGGCCCCGGACGGCGTACCAGCCGGTCCCGGCGGACGGGTCGAAATTCGTCGAGACGGATCAGGACCTGAGCTGGAAGCCCGGCCTCGGCGTCCTGTTCCATACGGTTTACCGCGGGGACAGTGCCGAGCAGGTCGCCAACGCGACCACGGGCGGCTGGATGACGGTGGACCCGCGGTGGGACCTCGGCCCCCTGGAAGCGAACAAGACCTACTACTGGCGGGTCGATTCGTTTACGGGACTGGCGACGCACAAAGGGCCGGTCTGGAGTTTCACCACGGCCGGTCCCGGCGGCGGCCTCAAGGCCGAGTATTTCAACAACCGCGACCTGAGCGGCCCGGCGGTCGTAACGCGGACCGATCCGCGGATCGATTTCAACTGGGGCAACGGGGACGTGCCGGGCCGGAATTCTCCCGATCCGAAGATCAACGTGAACGATTTCTCGGCCCGTTGGACCGGCGAGCTGGCGGTCGATCGGACGGATACCTACGTCTTTACCGTCACCGCCAACAACGGTTTTCGCCTTTGGCTCGACGGCCGGCCCATCATTGACTTCTGGGACAACGCCACCACGGAGACGCGCCGGAGCGGGCCGGTTCCGCTGACCGCCGGCCAGACCTACCCGTTGCGGCTGGAATATTTCGAAGGCACGGACGTCGCACTGGTCCAACTGTTGTGGGAAAGTGCGGTCCAGAGCCGAATCGACACCCGGGTGCGCGAGATCGTTCCCCGCGGCGCGTTGGGGCTGCCGCTGAAGGCTCACAGTCCCGTGCCGGCCAACGGCGCTGTGAATACGGCGTGGTCGCTCGACCTCGCGTGGACCGCCGGCGACCTGGCAAAGCAGCACGAGGTGTACTTCGGCACGAACGCCACGGCGGTCGCCCAGGCCGGTCCGACGACCGCCGGCATCTACCGCCAGCGACTGGCTCTGGGCACGACCACGTACACGGTCAGCAACCTGGAGTGGGGCCGGACGTACTACTGGCGCGTGGACGAGATTGACACAACGAATCCCGCGGGTCCGTGGAAAGGCAGCGTCTGGAGCTTCACGACCGCCGATTTCATCGTCGTGGACGACTTCGAGGACTATACCGACGCCGAAGGCAACCGCATTTACGAAACCTGGATCGACGGCTGGACCAACAACACCGGTTCCATGGTGGGATACGAAGACGCCCCCTTTGCGGAACAGAAGATCGTCCACGGCGGCAAGCAGGCCCTGCCGTTGAAGTATAACAACGAGCAGCCCCCATGGTACTCCGAGGCCGAGCGAACCTGGAGCACACCGCAGGACTGGACGGTCGGCAACAGCGATACCCTGATCCTGTACGTCCGCGGCCAGGCGGGCAACGGACCGGAGAGACTGTACGTCTCGCTGCACGACAGCACCGGCAAGACGGCGACCGTCGTCCATCCGAATCCCAGCGCGGCCCAGGCCACGCTGTGGACTCCGTGGCGCATCCCGCTGGTGGACTTCGCGGGTGTCAACGCCTCCCGCATCAAGAAGATGGTGATCGGCCTGGGTAACCGGGCCAGTCCGAAGCAAGGCGGCGCCGGCTTGATCTACCTCGACGACCTCCGGGTCGGCAAGTAGCACCCGAGGTGCGTGGAGTGATCCAAGGGCCTGGAGCAGAGTGAGTCCGGCCGGGTCCCTGCGAGTCGCGCGCTGCTTCGGGTACGAGAAAGAGAGGCCGCCTTTGGCCTTGGGTGCCATGCTTACGCCTCGTAAGCATGTCTGACGGTTCGCCGCATCAGACATGTCTACGAGGCGTAGACATGGCACCCGAGCACTTGCCGTTTCAGAAACGGCGCCGCGACAAAGTAATCTATCCCTGGGATTGCTTCGCTCCGTGCGCCAGGAGATGGCCACGGTGTTCCCCGCACTTTCGTTGTACGGAGACTTCTATTGAAGGTCGGTTGAGTCTGATGAGATCTCACGCGAATATCCGGCATGCGCGGGCGGCTTTTCCTGCCGCAGCGAATTGGAACAGGAAGAGCCGCGCGGCGGGTTTCACCCTGATCGAGCTGCTGGTCGTCATCGCGATCATCGGGCTGCTGATGGCGATCCTGACCTCGGCCCTCAACCAGGCGCGCAAGCAGGCCCGCGCGACCGCCTGCATGGCGGCCCTGAAGGGCTGGGGCCTGTGCTGGCAACTGTATACCGCCGATCACGATTCCCGGCTGCCGCATTTCATCGCCGGCACGGTGCACAGCACCTACATGGAAACGCTGCGGCCGTACTACGGCAATCTCAACAAGATGCGGACGTGCCCGGCCGCCACCAAAGTTGCGACCGGCAACCCCACCGGCCTGCAGGCACAAAGCTACTTCGGCTACACCCGCCACGCCTGGCAGGTCGATGTCCGCCAGGCGGCCTGGATGGCCGACACCGACTGGGGCATCGGCAGCTTCGGCGAGAATTCCTGGGTCCGCGATGTGCGCGGGACCGACGGCACCCGCACGGCCTCGTACCTCGGAAAGACCTGGTTGACCGTGACCGACCGGAACATCAAGGACGTGCCGTTCATGGCCGATGCCCGCTGGAACAACGCCTGGCCGGAGAACACCCATCCGGTGCCCACCCGCGTGGCGAGCGAAGAGCAGATGTACAACATCGCCAACTGGTCCCAGATCCTCAACCACGTCATGCGCCGGCACAAGGACGGCGTCAACGTCTGCTTCGGCGACGGCAGCACGCGGCACGTGCGGGCCGAGGAGCTGTGGACCCTCCGCTGGCATCGCCAGTCCCGCCCCTACGACATCGCCGGCTCCCTCCACTGGATGAAGGACTGGTAGGCAGCAGACAGCTCGATTCATCGTGACCCAGACAGCAGCGGGCCCGCGGGGATTTGGCCTTCGGAATCGGAGTTGTTACGTTTTACTTGGACGTTATCAGGCGCCCGCACCGGGGTTGACATGGGTATCCTCGACATCTGGTGCCAGCGGCCGCCCTCCCGGGTGCGGATGCCCACGTTCCGCTCGTTGTAGAGCGTTACGACGAAGCGCTGCCGGGTCCGGCTCGTCAGGTCGTCATACCACTGGAACTGCTCGCTGCCGGCGGCGAAGGGGTGGCAGGTCTGCCAAGTGGTGCCCATGTCGGAGATGTGGTTGAGGTCCAGGGCGATGAAGCGCACGTCGAAGCCGGGCACGTCGAAGTGCCATTTCCACTCGTCGCCCGGCAGCTCGAAGAACGTGCGAAACGCCGTGGCGTTCACGTCATACACCGGCTCTTGGGGCGGGGCACTGCCGCGCGGGCGGATCTCCTTGTCGTGATTGCCCAGCACGGGCATGAAGATCGTCGTCCGGAACAACTCGGGATACGCGTCGATGAGCTTGCTGTACGGCCGGGCGCCGTCGCCCCCCTGCCAGAGGTTCGGAATGTTGTCGCCGGCCGTCATGACGACGTGGACCCGATCCCGGAGCAGGGCCGTCAGATCGGGCTTGCTCTGGAGATTGGCGATCACCGCGACCCGCAACTCGTCCGCCGGATACGCCTGGAAGAAGGCGACCGGGGAAGTATGCGTGCCGGTCTGCACGCGGTAATGATGCGCCGTGGCCGTCGGGTCCAGAGGGATCTCGACGTGATGGAGCGTCACGCGTTCCTCGATCCCGCGGGTGTGTTGCACCGCCGGCGTGTTCCCATAGTGAACGACGGAATCGCCCGGCTGCGCGGTCTCCCAACTCACGACGACATGACTGGGAGCCGTTGTCCTATGGCTCAGCCAGATCCGCTCGATCTGCGCGGAAGCCATCCCGGCCTGCATCAGAAGACCCAGCACGGCGATAAGAGACCGAAGCATTCAATTTCCTTCACGGGGCGGAACACCTGTTATCCGCGGCCATTTTCGCCCGGAGCGCGCGCCGCGTCAAGGCCGGTAGGCCTTGGCGATGATCCGGCGCACGGGAAATCCGCCATCGCCAAGCTCCGAAGAGGGTTCCCAAGCGCGATAGATCGCGATTGGGAGCCCAGGCTCCGCTTGACGATGCCACCCATACAGCAACCGACTTTGCGTTTGCCCTGCGGGCGGGGCCCACTCAAGCGACCCTGGGTTCCTGCCGATAGCAGTGTAATGTCATGAGAACACGCGGAGACAGGCACGGTGGCAGACCCGGCACCTCGCTGGTGGAGGTGACGCTTGGTCTATCGGTTATCCTGATCACGGCGCTGGGCTCGGCGTATTATCGGTACGCCACGGCCCTGGGCGTGCAGATCGCCCAGGCGCACGTGACGGGGGCGGACGTGGCCGTCACCCTCGTGGAGGCGTGGCAGGGCATGAGCGGCTCGGAGTCCTTCGCCCCGGACCAGGAGTTTGCCTCATACCTGACGGTC
This sequence comes from Planctomycetota bacterium, assembly GCA_016872975.1. Taxonomy (GTDB): domain Bacteria; phylum Planctomycetota; class Phycisphaerae; order Sedimentisphaerales; family Anaerobacaceae; genus PLanc-01. The sequence goes on along the minus strand of VGYL01000141.1, from coordinate 2,962 downwards.
GCCCCGGCGACCGGCGGCTCGGCCCCGAGCGGCTACACGCTGCTGGGCGCGTATGATATCGTCGTCGGCCCGCGGACCTACCGGGCCACCCTCTGTTGGAAAGACGTTGCCAGCGGCCTGCGTGAGATCGGCGTTGCCGTATCCTGGCCCCTAGGCCATGGGGAACAACTCAAGACGTATCCGCTCACGGCTTATGTGAGGCGATAGATGACCACCCGAAGACCCCCAACCGGGCCTCCAGGATTCACCCTGACCGATACCGCGGTCTCGCTGATGGTCGGCGCGGTGCTGATCCTGATCGTCTCGTCATTTCTGGTCGACGGCCAGCGGTCCTTCACCCAGGCTTACGGCGGGGTATTCGGCTCGCCCGCTCAAGAGGCCTTGGCCGCCCGCGCCGTCTTCCGCCGGACGATCCGCCAGGCCTGCGCCGGCATGGCCGCCGTGGCCGCCGACGGCCGTTGGATCGAGGTCCGATACTATAGCAGTCCCGGCGTGTCCGCGCCGGACCGGGCGGCCCGGTTCGAGGTGTCCGGACAGGATCTGCATTTGCGCCGCAGCGTCCTGGAGACGGGGCAGACGTTGTCCCTGGAAACCGTGTGCCGGAACGTTGTGTCCGTGCAGTTCCACCTGACCGGCGGCTCGGCCCAGATGTTCCTGACGCTGGACGACGGCTCCTCGTCGCAGACGGTGAACACCGCAGCCGCCATGAGGAGCCCCTGAGGGCGGCCCGCCGGGGCCGGGAGCCACGCCATGAGCAGCAGAAGAAACGGTTCCGTGCTGGTCGTTCTGGTGCTTGTCAGCGCCGTGCTGGCCGCCTTGGGCGCGAGCATGCTGAGCGTGGGATACCACGCCCGGACTCGCGCGTCCCGCCTCGCCGACGACATGGCCGCACGAGTGGCCGCCGACGCCGGGCTCACGAAAGCGATGCATACGCTGAGTACGCAATTCGACGCCGGCACGCTCAATCCGGCGGCGCTGCCCGGCGAGACCAATGCCAGTCTGCCCCACTTCGAGGGCACCTTCACGTATACCATCGCCGCAGGCCCCCCCGGCAGTTACACGCTTACCTCGGTGGGCAGCTTCCACAACGCCCAGCGAACGGTCGAGGCGGTCATGCGATCCGGCGGGATGGTCCACCAGTACGCCGTCTTCGCCCTGCAATCACTGGTCCTGAACAACTCCGCGAAGATCAACTGGTACAACAACCAGCCGGGAGACGCGCCACTGCAAATCGGCACCAACTCGACCGGCGCCGGGGCGATCAAGCTGAACAACAGCGCCTACATCAACGGGGACGTGGTCGTCGGCGCCGGCGGCAATCCGGCCAGCGTGATTCAGAACAATCACGGGGTGTACACCGGCTGGGCCTACGCCCAATCCCAGAACCAGGAGGCGCCGTCGGTATCCGTGCCTGCCGCGCTGGTCACCGGCCCCAGCAGCGGGCCAATCGACAACACCAGGACCATCAGCACCTCGGGCAAGTATACGAAGATCGATCTGGGCAACAGCAAACGGCTCACCATCAGCGGCAACGTGGAACTGTACATCGCCGGGACCGTTACGCTCGGGAATTCGGCGGAAATCCGGGTCAACGAAGGTGGCTCGCTCGTTCTGTACGCCAACGGAAACGTGACCGCCAACAACAGCAGCAAGTTCGACAACCGGACGAATGATGCCACCAAGCTCCGCATCCTCGGCACCGGCAACTGCACGAAAATCACGCTGCATAACTCCGGCAACATGTACGGCGTGGTCTACGCGCCTCAGGCCGCCCTGATCCTGCACAACTCGGCCACGGTCCGCGGCGCCATCACAGCGCGGACGTGCGAACTCAACAACAGCGCCACGCTGTACTATGACGCCTCCCTTCGGGCCAAACCGGACCCGGCGCTGGCCGGCGGCCTGGAGCTGGCGAGCTGGCGCGAGTTCTGACGAGACGCCGCCCCGGGGGCGGAAGCACCAAATTCCAAATTCCAAATCCCAAACAAATCCAAAATCCAAAATTCCAATGACCAAAACCCCCATGCCGGGCCCTACCCGTTTTGGATTTTGAATTTTCTTCCCTTTTGAATTTGTTTGGAATTTGGAATTTGGTGCTTGGAATTGATCTCTCCGCCGGGCGGTGTCCGCGCCACCCGGCTTTGGTGCTTCCGCCTCCGGCGCCTGGTGCCTGAGATCTTCTTCCCCCGGGACAGAAAAGGCCGAGGCCCGCGCCACAGCGGCACGGGCCTCGGGGTCCCCTTGGAATTCGCGGTTTTACCATCTCCCATTTACGATTCGGCTCTCCGTCAGGTGACAGCCAATCATAAACCGGCGATCGTAAACCACAAATCCTCAGGGCTTGGTCACGCGGATATCATCGATATACAGGCGACCGGTGCCGCCCTGGACGGGCGCCTTCTTGTCGCCGACGCCAATGGACAGTTTCTTGATCCGGGCCAGATTCACGCCGGTCAGATCGCTCAGCGGAATCTTCCACTCGGTCCAGGCGGTCAGGCCGAGGGCGGCGGGATCCGGATGGGTGACGACGACACTCTTGCCGGCGCTGTCTTCGACCGCGAGGTAGAGCTTGTCGGGATCGTTGCCGTAGTTGATTCCCACGTTGACAAGCTGCCACGAGCCGGAGACCGCGCCGGTGGTCGTCACGTCGGAGAACTCGCCGAAGCAGACGGCGGCGCCGAAGTTGTTGCTGGCGACGGCCAGGCCGATCAGGACACGGTCGGCCATGCTGATGGTCACCGGGTTGAGCGAGCGATCGGCGCCGGTGTTCTCGGTATCGGGCTGGCGGGTCCAGGTTGTGCCGTCCGTGGAGTAGTAGCCGGTGATCATGCTGCCCTTGCGCTCGATTCTGACCCAGAACGGCAAGGCCGTAAACGCGCCGGCCGCACTATGAGCCGAGAAAGCCGTGCCGCCGGCCACCGGGCGATTCTGGAAGGCCCGGCGCCGGTCGGGCGTCGGGAAC
>VGYL01000140.1 GCA_016872975.1 Planctomycetota bacterium | reverse complement strand
CGAGGGCCGACCTGTCATTCTGGTCCGCCGTCTCGGTCCGCCGTGCCGCCTGGCGCTCCCGCGGGCAGCCCGCCAGCAGAATCGCCGCCAACACGACGTACAGGCCAACCTGCATTACTCTCTTATACTCTCTCATCGTTGCCCCCTTTCATCAATTTCGATCCGCTTGCGGCAGGTCCGCCCGAACAGGAACGAGCCTGCCTGGACGATCTTCTCGCGCATACTTGTACCGCATTTCACAAGTACCGCGACTATGGCGGTAGGTTGCCGCGCTCGGTGAGCCTCGCTCGCAATGACATACGCTGCTGAAGTACGTCATTGCGAGGAGCTTCAGCGACGAAGCAATCTCTACTCTATCGTCTCAGGACTTGCGAAATGCCGTACTAGCGCTATGATCGCCCCCGCCCGGCAAGACGGCGGATAGGGAAACGACTGAGTTATCGACCGCAAACGACTGACGGCACGCCCGACGAGCTTACCTCACTCGGCCTTCACGTCGTAGCAGAACAGGACATCGGCATGGCGCAGGTAGAGCTTGCCGTCGGAGATCACCGGGTGCGCCCAAGCGGTCCCGCGCGCGCCGGGCCGGGCCGGCGGTGTGAAGGTGCCCTTGAGGTTGTACTTCGCCGGGGTCGCTTCGACCAGCGCCATCAAGCCGTTCTCATACCGGAAGTACAGATGGCCATCGGCATACAGCACACAGCCCGACCCCCTGCCCGGCTGGTCGGCATGCCACACGATCTTGCCGGTCTTCATCTCGATGCAGGTGGGCTCGCCTTTGTTGTGGTTGCTCCCACCGTAGATGTGGTCCCCGACTTTCACGAACCCGCCGTGATGGTTCTGGAACGTGTCCTTGTCGAGCCAATAGACCTCCCGGGCCTTGACACCGCCACCGTCCGCGGTGAGCTGGAGCAGGGCAGAGCCAGTCTGGTAGGCGGTCGAGGTGAAGACGTAATCGCCGTCGATCACGGGGGTCGGGATATTGGCGACGGAGTTGGCGACGCGATTGTAGCCCCACAGGAACCGGCCGTCGGCGGAGACCCCGACGACGCCCTTGTTCGTCAGTTGGACGTACTGCTTCACCCCGGCCCCGTGGCCGATCATGACCGAGGAATAGCCGGCCTCGTCGTTGCCGTTGCCGCCGATGTCCGGCATCGAGCATTGCCAGATCACGTCGCTCGTCTTCTTATTGAGGGCGACCATGACCGCCTGACGCCCGCCCGGGGTACACAACAGCCTGTTGCCGTCGATCAGGGGCGACTCGCTGAACTTCCAACGGGGATTGGACGCACCGCCGAGGTCGGTCAGGAGATTCTTCGTCCAGACCACTTTGCCGCTGTCGGCGGCGACGCAGACAACGTCCCCGCTGGTGCCGATGGCGTAGACAAAGCTCTCTTCGACCGTGGGCGCACAGCGGGGGCCGTCATTATGAGACGCGCCCACCTCGGCCGCCCACAGTTCCTTGCGCGTGCTCAGATCGTAGGCGTAGACGTATTGCCTCCGCTGACGATCGCCCATCGTGTAGAGCCGGCCGTGGGCGATCGAGACCGTGGAATACCCCGGTCCCAGGCCGGAGATTTCCCACAGCAGCTTCGGCCCGTCCTTGGGCCATTCCTTCAGCAGACCCGTTTCCGTGCAGATGCCATCACGGTTCGGCCCGCGCCATTGCGGCCAGTCCGCCGCCAGGAGACCAGTCTCGATCATTACTACAAGCGTACAGGCCGCCAGGGCCCATCGGATCCGTTGCGTCATTCGTAAACCCCTTTCTTGCATCTGAGTGTTATCGTTGGAGCGCATCGGCGGCCAACCACGGGAATGCCCTCTCTCCATCGGGAACCACAAAGCCGGGCCGTCTGTTACTTTGGGCCGCTTACGTCGAGGCAGACCAACTCACCGGCGGCATTGCGGGCGTAGATCCGGCCGTGGGCCAGCACCGGCATCGTCCAGCACTTGCCTTCGAGAATCTGAGCCGCCGCCAGCTCCGTGTACCCGGCCGGCACGGCCGGGGCGATCACCAGGCGGCCCTTGTCGCTCAGGGCCAGGAGTTTGTCCCCCGCCAGCATGACGCTGCCGTGGCCGAAACCGCGCTGGGCCCATTTCACCGCCCCCGTCGGGAAATCGAGGCACTTGAGCGCCCCATCCCGGGAATCCACGCCATAGACATGGTCCTGCCACAGGACGCAGGTGCTCATCCAGGTCTGCATCTCCTTGTGGCTCCAGAGCTGGACCAGCTTGTCCGCCTCGATCCGGAAAAGCGCCGCGCCAGTCCCCAGGCCGGAGGACATGAACAGCTTGTCACCGGCGATGACCGCATCGGGAATGTTCTCATCGTACATCGTCTTCCAGGGCTGCTTCCACAGGACCTGTCCCGTCGCCGCCACGATCCCGTAGATCTCCTTGTTGCCGAGAATCGCGACACACTTCTTGCCCTGCTGCTCGTACGGCACGGCGGAGGAATAGCCGGGCACGCCCTTGTCATTGAGCCAGGCCGGCTCACCATTCTGTTTGCGCAGGGCCAGCCCGTAGGTGCCGGCATTGAAGAGGATCAGATCGTCCACAACGATCGGCGAGCAGGAAAACCCCCACTCATGCGGCTTGAGGCCGAAATCGTCCGTCAGGTGCTTGTGCCACACGACGGCCCCATCCCGGGCATCGAGGCAGAACACGTGCCCCTGCTTGCTCAGGATATAGACCTTGCCTGCATGCACGGTGGGCGTGGCGCTGGGACCGCCTTCGTGGCTCTTGGGTTCCAGCAGGCATGGATAGGTGTGCTTCCAGATCTCCGCGCCGGTGGCGGCATCGAGACACCAGAGGATATCCTTCTGCTCCTGGTCGCTCTTGCCCCCCTGCCGGGCCGTATTGCCCATGGCGTAGACGCGGGCCTCGCTGACTGAAACAGAGGCAAAACCGGTGCCGATCTGCTTGCGCCACAGGATGTCGGGGCCGTCTTTGAGCCGGCCGGCGTCCCAGCCGGTCTCACGAGAAATACCGTTATGATCCGGGCCGCGCCAATTGGGCCAATCTTCAGCCCGGACGACGTTCCCACTCAAGATGCACAGAAGGCCTATCGCGACAGCGACACTGCCAACGTCCCCTTGCCGTGATTTTGCCACGATCCAACCCCTTCAAAACGCCTGCCCGCGCGAGAGCCGCCGCCCCGAAGAATACATACCCCAAGCCTGCCGGCTTGCCGGGTTCATCGTAGCTATATATACTCACAGAGGCAAGTGTGTTCGGTAAATCTTCGGACCTGGAGGTACCTTATGCAGGACATCACGCGTCGCGACTTTGTGAGAAACTCGGTGGCCGCGAGTGCGGCTGCGACAGCCGTAGTCGCCCCGGCAGCGGCGCAGGCCACCGCTTCGTCGGATGGAGCAATCAAGATCCTCGCGATCTCATGCAGCCCGCGCAAAGGCAAATCGACCGCTGCGGCGCTCGGCGTCTGCCTGCAGGCCGCCCGGGAGGTCAGTCCCAGGATCGAGACGGAGCTGATCGAGCTGGCGGGCCTGCGAATCAACGGCAGTGTCGCCGCCGGGATTCCCCTGGCGGAAGGCGAGCCCGACGATTTTCCCAGGCTGGTCCCCCTGCTGGCGGACCCCAAGGTGCGCGGCATCATCCTCGGAACGCCGGTCTACTTCGGGAATATGAGTTCCCTGTGCCGGGCCTTCCTGGAGCGCTGCATGGTCCTGTACCAGAACAAGCTCGCGCTGAGCAACAAGGTCGCCGGGGTCGTCGCGGTGGGCGGCACGCGCAACGGCGGCCAGGAAGTCACGATCCAGTCGGTGCAGATCTCGCTGTTCTGCCAGGAGATGATCATCGTCGGCAACGGCCGGCCCCATGCGCGCCTGGGCGGGACCGTCTGGAGCGGCGCCGAAGGCGGCGTCCTGAAAGACGAGTTCGGCCTGACCACGACCAAGGCCCTCGGCCGCCGCGTCGCGGAAGTCGCCCTGCGCGTCGCCGGCTTGTCGTGACCGGTAGTACCGATTCGGATCAAGTTTCTCGCACCCACAACTGGCGTCCGGGTGGCAGCGTCAAGCGAAGTCTTCGGAGCTTGGCGATGGCGGGGTTTCCGCGTGCACGACCATCGCCAAGGCCTTCCGGCCTTGACGCTGCCACCCGGATTACGGAATTCTCAAGCGGAATCGGTATAAGGACCCGGCCGGAGTGCGAAGCACGCTCGTAGTGACGCCGTAAGGCGTTTCGTAGCATGGGCGTCCCGCCCATGAGTATCGACGGGCGTCTCGCCCGTCAGTAGCATGGGCATCTTGCCCATGAGTCGCAGGGCCATCCTGGCCCTATCCTCATGAGGCGCTCGCGCCCATCCTACGATGCCCTTACGGGCACAGCACGAACCACGCATCACTGCTCTCAGAGGCGAAGACCATCTTCCGGTCTATGACCATCCTTGAAGGCGAGGGCGCCGGTGGGACAGGCCTCGACACACCGGGCCGCCGCGACTTTCAGGCCCTCGGCCAGGGACTCGCTGAACGGCACCGCGACGCGCACGTCGAAGCCGCGGCCGACAAAAGTCAGGCCCAATTTCTCGCCGGCCTGCGCGGCGGTCTGGATGCAGATGCCGCAGTCGATGCACTTGCCCGGCTCGTAGATGACGTCCGGATGCTGCGTCTGCTGGACGAATCGTCGCCGCTCGGCCTTGTACCGCGCTTGTCGGGCCTCGTGTGCCTGGGCGTACTGCCGCAAAAGACATGTATCCGGCTTGCGGCAATCGCAGCGCAAACAGCGAAGGGCCTCGGCACAAGCCTCGTCCGACATGAATCCCCCGGCATCACCGGACGGTTTGTGCCGAGCCTCGGTGGCGGCCGATTGCAGGAAGATCTGCATCTCGCTGCTGTCCAACTTGCCCATGCGGGAAGAATTGGAATGATGGAATGATGGAATGATGGAATCAGGGGGATTGGGGCGTCTCACGTGACCCGTTGTTCCAGTATTTCCATCTTCCACCATTCCCTTTTCGATGTACCGGCGGATCGACTCCGCGGCCTCCTTCCCGTCCGCGACCGACCGCACGGCGAGCCGCCGTTTTCGGGTCGCGTCCCCGCCGGCGAAAACACCCGGCACATTCGTGGCGTTGGTCCGGCTTTCGATCTTGATCCCGTCCGGTGACACCTCGACGCCCAGCGCCTCCGCGTCGCCCGGTTTCAACGCGCCGGCGCCGAGGAAGACCGCATCGAACTGGCGGCGAATGTCGTCCATCGAAACCGCCGCGCCCACGCGGACGCCGAGCCGGAACGTAACCCCGAGCTTCCGGACCTGAGCGATTTCCGCCGCCAGCACATCGCGGGGCAGATCCGCTTCCGGGACGCCGTAGCGCAACATGCCGCCGGGCTCCTCGTGATCGTCAAAGACAGTGCATGCGAAACCATCCTGTTGCAGGTAATAGGCGGCCGCCAGCCCCGCCGGACCGGCGCCGATGATTGCCACGCGCTTATCCCGGCTGGGCTCGCGCGGCGGCTGATATGGTGACGGTGCTTGCAGATCTACATCCGCGACGTAGCGCTTCAGCAGGCAGATCGAGACGGCCTCATCGTGCAGCCGGCGGCGGCAGGCCTTCTCGCACGGGGCCGGACAGATCCGTCCCAGGACCGCCGGCAAGGCGATGTCCTGCTTGACGGTCGCCAGGGCCGCGGCCAACTCCCCTGCCGCGATCCGGCGGATCATCTGCGGGATGTTCATATGAGCCGGACAGCCCATCTGGCAGGGACCGACGCAGTCGCCCACGTGGTCGCTGAGCAGCAGCTCCAATGCCGCTTTCCGCGCCTCCTGCACCTCTTCGCAGTCGCACAGAACCTGCATGCCATCCCGCACGACCGTGCCGCATGCGGGCACCAGGCTGGCGGCGCCGGCCAGCTTGACGACGCACACCATGCAGCTCGTGGTGGCCTCGTGGCCGCGCAGATGACACATGGTGGGGATCGAAATGCCCAGCTTCTCGGCGGCATCGAGAATCGTCGCGCCGGCCTCGACTGCCACTTCGCGATTGTCAATCGTGATCTTCGGCATGCCTACTCCACCCGCACGGCGTTGGCCGGGCAGACTGTCTTGCAGGTCCCGCACCGGGTGCACTTTTCCAGGTCGATCTCATGCTTTGCATAGGGCTTCATCGCAATCGCGTCGGCCGGGCAATGCTGAGCGCAGATCGTGCAGCCGATACAGTCGTCCGTGACCAGGTACTTGATGAGGGCCTTGCATTTGCCCGCCGGACAGCGGCCCGCCACGTGGGCCTCATATTCCTCCCGGAAGTACCGCAGCGTCGTCAGGACCGGATTCGGGGCGGTCTTGCCCAGGCCGCACAGGCTCCCCTTCTTGATCATCGTCGCCAGATGCTCCAGCTCCGCGAGGTCCGCGGTTTCGCCCTTGCCGAGGCACAACCGCTCCAGGATGTCCAGCATCCGCCGCGTCCCGATCCGGCAGAACGTGCACTTGCCGCAGGACTGGTTCTGTGTAAACTGGAGGAAGTACCGCGCGATATCGACCATGCAGTCGGTCTCATCGAGGACGACGAGACCGCCGGAGCCCATCATGGCGCCGGCCTCGATCAGCGTTTCGTAATCGACCGACAGGTTGTCCCGTGCCGCGGGGATGCACCCGCCGGAAGGCCCGCCGACCTGCACCGCCTTGAACTTCAGCCCGCCGGCGATGCCGCCGCCGATCTCCTCGACCACCTGCCGGACGGAGATGCCCATGGGCACTTCGATCAGGCCGCCCCGCGCCACCTTGCCGGCCAGGGCGAAGACCTTCGTGCCCTTGCTCTGCCCCACGCCGATCCGGGCGAACGCCTCGGCCCCGTTGCGGATGATCCAGGGCACGCACGCGTACGTTTCGACGTTGTTGATCAGCGTCGGCCGGTCCCAGAGGCCCTTCTGCGCCGGGAACGGCGGCCGCAGCCGGGGCATCCCGCGCCGGCCCTCGATGCTCGCCATCAGCGCCGTCTCCTCGCCGCAAACGAAGGCGCCCGCGCCGGCTACGATCTTCAGTTCCAGCGAGAAATCCGTGCCGAGGATGTGCTCGCCGAGGAAGCCCTTCTCCCGGCATTTCTCCAGCGCCTCGGTGACGCGCTTGATGGCCAGCGGGTACTCCGCCCGGATGTAGAGAAAGCCTTCGTTGGCCCCGACACAGCGGGCCGCGACGATCATCCCCTCGAGGATGCGATAGGGATACGACTCCATCAGCATCCGGTCCATGAACGCGCCGGGGTCGCCCTCGTCGCCGTTGCAGACAATGTACTTCTTGTCCGAATTCTCCGCGCGCACCGCCGACCACTTGAGATGGGTGGGAAAACCCGCGCCGCCCCGCCCGCGCAGGCCGCTGCCTTGGATCTGGGCGATCGCGGCCTCGGGCGTCAGCTCCCGGAGCACCTTCTCCAGGCCCTGGAAACCGTCATGGCGCACGTACTCGTCCAGATCGGTCGGGTCGATATAGCCGCAGTGCTCCGTCGCAATGTGGATCTGCCGGCCCAGGAAATCGGAGACCGCCTGGTCCCGCACGTGGATCGAGTAGCGCGTGACCGGCTCCCATTTCTCGTCCGTCAACAAGCGGTCCAGCGCCCCAGAGACGGCGTTGGAGACGATCTTGTGGGGCCATTTGACGCCGAAGTGCCGCAGGACGATCCCCTTGGCGTCCTGGGGCTCCACCCGGGCATAGAGAAACGATCTCTGATCGGGCAGCACGACCTCCAGCAACGGCGTCTGGTGGCACATGCCCACGCAGCCGACTCTCTTGACCGGGACCTTGGTCCCGGTTTGCGCCAAAGCCTCGAGCAGGGCATCATGCAGCCGGCCGCTGCCGCGCGCCTGGCAGCAGGAACCCAGGCCGACGCGCAACTCGCCGCGCGAACCGGTTTGGCGGGGGCGCCGCCGGCCCAACATCTTGCGCTGGGCCGCCCGGGCCTCGACATGCTTGAGAAAGTCCTTGAGGACCTTGGGCACGGACTCGCGGGTCAGGTGCCCGTAGGTGATCTCGTCGATCTGCACCGCCGGGGCCAGCGTACAGCAGCCGAGGCAGGCGATCCGCTCGACCGTGAAGAGCCGCTGGGCATCCGTGTCCTCGCCCGCCGGGATTTCCAGATACCGCCGGAACTCCTCCAGGACCTGCTCGGCCCCTTTCACGTGACAAGCGGTGCCGACGCACACGTGGATGATGTGCCGGCCGGCGGGTCGGTGCCGGAACTGATCGTAGAACGTCGAAACCCCGGCAATCGAGGCCGGCACGATCTCGGTCAATTCGCAGACCCGCTGCAGCGCCTCATTCGGCAGATAGCCGTAATGACCCTGGAGCGCCTGGAGGATCTCCAGCACCTTCTCCTTGCCGGTGCCGACCCGCGCGACGGTCCCTTCAACGAATGTCAGGTCCAATGGTTCCATACGGCACTACTTCGTCTCCGAGGTTGCGCTGGCAGGGACTGAGCCGATGCAGTAGAGGTGTTTGGCGCCGCGGAGGTAAATGCGGCCGTCGGCAAACGCGGGAGAGGCGAAGCACTCTTCACCCAGCTCGCACTTGCCCAGTTCCTTATACTCCGATCCCGCCTGAACGATGTACATGACGCCTTTATGGCTTAGGAAGTAGAGCTTGTCGCCGACGAGGCTGGGCGACGCCCGGAACGACTCTTTGATCTCATGCTCGTACACCTTCTTGCCGTCCGCCACCGCGTAGCAGGTGATCAGCCCTTCGGTGTCCAGGAGGTACACGTGCGTACCATCGCTGACGGGCGAGCAGATGTCGGGGATGCCGTCTTCCGCCTTCCAGGCGATGTGCGTCTTGGTGACATCCCCCTGTCCGGTCGGCTTGATGGCGACCATCTGCGCGTACGGCTGGACCGCCAGGACCAGCCCTCCCGCAAGGATGGGCGAGGGGGCCAGGTCGCCGCCCACACAATCCGCCCGCCAGAGCTCCTTGCCGTCGGCCGGGTTGTAGGCCACGACGAACGGGTCGGCCACGGTGATCAATTGCGGCTTTCCCGCCACGTCCACCACGACCGGCGTCGTCCACGAGCTGGGCAACTCGCGTTTCGCCTCCCAGGCCGTCCGCCCGGAGACGCCGTCCAAGGCGTAGACGCGCGAATGGCCGTCCCGGCCGTCGCCCTGGTCGTACTGGATGAGGACGAGTCTTTCGAACGTTTCCAGGGAGCAGGCATAGCCGTAGGCGCTGTCCGGCAGGCCGAGATTCCGGTGCCACAGCCGCCGGCCGTGGAAATCGAACCCGGCCACATCGCCGGTCGCGAAGATCGCATAGACCCGCCGGCCGTCGGTCGCGACGGTGCAGGCCGCATAGCCGGTGTCCTCCATGATATGGAGGTCATCGGCGGAGATCGTGGGCACCGTCGGGACGTCGCCCTGCCAGAGTAACTGACCGGACCTGGCGTCGAAGCAGTAGACCTGCCGCCCGTTCGGGTCCGCCCCGGAGAGAAAGATCCGGTCTTGCCAGACGACCGGCGAGTTGTGTCCCGGCAGAGGGATGGGGGTCTTCCAGAGAATCCCCTCGCCCGTCTTGCCATTCCACGTGGTGGGGACATCGGCATGGGTGCTGACGCCCGCCCCGGCGGGACCGCGGAAACGCGGCCATTGCGCCTGCATCTCCGCGGCGGACGCATGAGCCGTCCCGGCCTCCTGGGCCTGCACGAAGTCCACCCGGCGGGTCAGTCCCAGCAACAACATTCCGACGGCCGCCACGGCGAGCCCCCCGGCCACCGCCCGGCGCGCCTGCCTGGCCTCTCTCATTTGCCGGTCCCCCCTTTCCAGGACGAGTTGTGGTCGTGGCGGCTTCTTCGCCATGTCGCCGGCCACTCTTCCTGCGACCACGAGGACAACAATACTCCCGAGCAACAGGAACGCGCCTTTGCGCGCAAACTCCAGCCGCCAGAGCCGGTCCCGCCGGATCCGGAAATCCAGTCGGCGAATCTCGGACAGCAACTGCTCATTCGCCGGCTCCTTTTGGATCTGCACGCGCATCGCGGCCAGTCGGTTCTCGCGCCACGGCCCGATGACGGCGCTGCCGACGAGGTTGACGGCCAGCAGCACCGCGAAGATCGCCGTGAAGGCGGCTCCGACCAGCGCCGTCGACCGCACGGCCTGATGCCACGGGTTTGTATCGCGCGTACGGGTCTGTTCGGTGGTCTCTGCCATCAGCGTGCTGCCCCCATGCTTCTGGTCTTCTTCCATCGTTCCTGCTCTTTCGGACAGTACTTGTAACATCGTCCGCAGGCAAGACAACTCGCGGGATCGGCCTCGTAGTCCGTGCGGCGGCGGCGCACGGACAGGACGACGAGCTTGCCGCCCGCGACGAAGCCGACGAAGGCGCCGAGCAAGGCCCCTCCGGCCGCGAACTGGTTGCGGATCCCCGTGGCCTCGCGGTAGAGCAAGGCACTGGTCTGGCCGGTCGCGCGGAAGGCATCGCTGACGTCGGTGGTCCCGGCGACCTGCCCGGTCTCTTCCAGATAGATCCGCTCGGCAGTCCGAACCGTCGGATGCACGCGGGCGAAGCGGTCCTTCAGGGAATAGCCGGCCCAGCCGCCCGCCGCGATCAGGACCGGCACCAGCACGAGAAACAGGGCCAGTCTTCTTTTGGCAATCTTGTACTCGCCCTCGGGCCAATCCTCCGTCGGCTCGCGAATCGCGCCGAACGGGCAGGCATCCTCGCACAGGCGGCACTTGATGCACTCGTTGGGCGTGATGGTCACGCGCTGCTTGGACAGCCGGGACAGGTGCCGCAGGATCACGCCGTAGGGGCACAGGAACCGGCAGTACGGCCGCCCCACGAACAGGCCGATCACCAGGAGGCTCGTGCCGAGCATCAGGATGTTCCAGTTGCCGCTCAGGCGAAAGAACCCGATGAACGGGTCGTACCGGCAGATGAGAAACGCGCCGCCCAGGGCGGCAAAGAGCACGGCGGCGCCGAGATACGTGTACGCCAGGAGCCGCAAGCCGCTCTCCAGCCAACCTGGCACCCTGACCGGGCGAATCAGCACCGCGTCCTGAATCGCGCCCAGGGGACAAACCGCCCCACAGAAGACCCGGCCGTAGAACAGCGTGAAGACCAGGGGGATCACAAAGAATGCCGCCGCCGCCAGCGGGATGGCATAGCTGTTGTCGAAGGCCGTCAGGGTCACGTTCTGGATGGCCCCGATCGGGCAGATGCAGCCCTGCCGCCAGAAACCGAAGTAGAACAGCGCGCCGAGCATCAGGACGAAAATCGCCCGGCGACTCCGTCGGCGGAGGATCAGATAGGAGGCCAGCAACAACGCCGCCACGAGCAGCACCGCCTCGGCGTACTCGTAGAGGACCGGTCGCGGCA
>VGYL01000139.1 GCA_016872975.1 Planctomycetota bacterium | reverse complement strand
TGGGGCGCCAGGTTCATCCGGGCGGCGGAGCTGTTGATCTCCTCCGCCAGGCGCAGCGTATCCACCGAATGGATCAGCGAGGCGACGGGCAGGGCATGGCGCACCTTGTTCCGCTGGAGGTGGCCGACCATGTGCCAGTGGATCTCTTTCGCCAGGCCGGGGTCATCGGGGTGCTGCTCGATGAACGCCGCCACCTGGGCGGCGACCTTCCGCAACTGCTGCACGTGGTTCTCGCCCAGGTGATTGAAGCCCAGGCGGATCACTTCCTCGATCTGCTCGATGTCCGCGGACTTCGTCACGATGACCAGCCGGATATCTTCCGGTTCTCGATGTGCCCGGGCACAGGCCTGGGCAATCGTCCCTTCCACGCGCTTGATTCTCTCTGTGATCTTCGTCGTTTCCATGCGTCGCGAGCGAATGCCATGCATCAATCCATTTCTGCGATCAGACGCTCAGTCTGTGTAGTCTAAGGGAAAGAGAGGCTTTCCACAAGAGGGCAGCCGGCAAAATAACAAAGACCCGCCCCAGGGCCAAAAGAACGGGCCGTCGTCGGACCCGATGGCAGGCCGCCGTGCCATGGGTTGGTGGTGCGCTCGTCGGGGCAGAGAAAGGCAGTACCGGTCCCCCCAACCCCGGGCGGCACGGGAGGGGCCATCCCCGCGTGGGGAGCCTGGGGACGGGGCGGACCGCGGAACGGGGGGGCCGCGACCTGATGTCGCGACGTGACGAAAAAAATGAAGAAAAACGCGGTTTTTATCTTGCGGAACGGCCTTGGCGCGGGTATAATGAACGCACCAATGGAGTGGATGGGGTGGGAGGCACGCCCTATTGCATGTGTGGTGAGGTGGTTTGAGTTGACAAACAGGTTGGTGCGGTAGCAGTAGCTCTTTGATTCCCGATATTTGTGTTGCTTGAGGCAACTTTTGATCCTCGGCGAGGCAGCGTGGTCCACCGGTCTCCCCCCCAGCCGGTCCCACCACCTCGCCATTTTTGTTTGCGCCTGGCGGTCCCGCAGAGAGCAACGGCATGATGGAATCGTGGAATGTTGGAATGGTGGGTAGTGTCGATGCCCCCCTATTCCATTGTTCCGGTATTCCAACCTTCCGTTCTTCTTACTCGCCGCGCACCTGGACGATCACGTGACGGCTTCGCGGCCCGTCGAACTCACAGAAGTAGACGGCCTGCCAGGTGCCCAGCACCAGCCGGCCCTCTCGGATCAGGACCTGCTCGCTGCAGCCGACGAGCGAGCTCTTGGTGTGGGCGTCCGAGTTGCCCTCGGCGTGACGAAAGCGCGAGTTGGATCTCGGCACCGCCTCATCGAGGGCCAGCAGGACATCGTGGACCACGTCCGGGTCGGCGTTCTCATTGATCGTGATCCCGGCGGTCGTGTGGGGACAGAAGACGATGACATCGCCATCCTGCACGCCCGCCTCCCGCACCGCCGCCTCGACCTGCCCCGTGACATCGACCATCTCGGTCCGGCTCCGCGTGCTCACCCGCAATTCCCGCTGCGCGATCTTCACTGTATATCCTCCAGAAGTCTCTTCAACTCTGTTATCAGGGGTGGGATATCTTCCGTCGAGGTACTCCACACGATGTCCAGATTGTGTGCCCCAGTCGCACCCTGTCCTCAGGCCTGATATTGGACCTCGGCATGTTCCATCACCTCATCACGAAAATACTCGCTCAGGTCTTCGGCAGTACGCAAATCGACCTTTCGGCCCAGAGTCTCCTGATATGGTTCCGCGTACAGAACTCCACGAGCCTCTCCTTTGACATCCTCTGTTCCAGCGAATAGCCCATCTGGCACAAACCTCCGACGAACCGGGTGCTGGGATAGGTTATCACGGTCACATCTGTTCGACCACCGGGATGCCGAGCAGCTCGCTCAGGCCGTGGCGGGTCGTTCGGGCGGTCAGGTCGCAGAGCAACAGCCGCGTCGGCCGTCTGGCCGGCGGGGCGTCGAGGACGGGGCATTCGGTATAGAACGCGCTGAATTTCTGGGCCAACTCATAGAGATAGGCCGTGAGATAGTTCGGCCGGTAGTCGGCGGCGGCGGATTCCACGGCCTCCGCGTAACGCACCAGGTGTTTGCCCAGAGCCAGCTCCGTCGGCTCGCTCAGATCGAGACTCGCGATGTCCCGCAGCTCGTCCGACATGCTCACGCCTTTGCTCTCGGCCTTGCGCTCGATGGACCGGACGCGGGCATAGGCGTACTGCATGTAGGGCGCCGTGTTCCCGTCCATCGCCAGCATCCGGTCGAAGCTGAACACGTAGTCGCTGGTCCGGTTGTTGGAGTAGTCGGCATACTTGACCGCCCCGATCCCGACGGCCTGGGCGATCTCGGCCTTCTCCTGCGGCGCCAGATCCGGGTTCTTCTGCTCCACGACCGTCCGGGCCCGCTCGACGGCTTCGTCGAGCAGATCCTTGAGCTTGACGTTCTCGCCCGAGCGGGTCTTCAACGGACGCCCGTCCTCGCCCATCACGCTGCCGAACGTCACGTGCACCAACTGGACTTTCTGGCCGTCCCGCCGGTCCCATCCGGCCATCTCCGCCACCTGGAACAGCATCTGAAAATGCTGGATCTGCCGGGCGTCCGTCACATAGACGATCCGGTCGGCCTTCACCTCGTTGACCCGGTACCGCAGCGCCGCCAGGTCGGTCGTCGCGTAGAGATAAGCCCCGTCCGACTTCTGAACGATAAACGGCAGCGGCTCACCGTCCTTCGTCTTGAACCCCGGCGGAAACACGCACACCGCCCCGTCCGATTCGACAGCCAGGCCCGCCTTCCGCAAGTCGGCCACAACGGATGGAAGTCTGTCATTGTAAAAGCTCTCGCCTCGGATGTCGGTCTCTCGATTGAAGCGCACGCGCAATGTGCTATAGATGTCGAAGCATTCGTCCAACGTGAGTTCAGTGACATATTCCCATGCTTCCTCTTCCTGCGGATCAAGTCCCTGCAACATGGTCGTCACGTGACGCGAGAGGGATGCGAAGTCCTTGTCGCCCGCGGCGCGGGTCGGGATCGTTAGCCCCATTCCCGTGGCACATTCCTCAAGCAGGCTCACGTACTGGTACACTGCCAGGAACCTGGGCCACATCTCATGGGTAGGCCGGTCCTTGAGTCTCCGGAGGAACGGATGAAAATATTTCTCGCCGTCGCCAAGTTCCTGATCGGAGTCCTTTCGCCAGTCTGCCTCATGTCGGTCCCGGATGCACTGGCAGAGATTCCTCAACGCAGCTTCGTCTTCTGCATACTCTCTGAGTCTCTTCAATTCCTCCTCATAGTACAGCGGCTCGCCTCGCTTCTCCGCCATGCAGAGATGCCACAGTCCAAGGATGACCCGCCCGAACTGGGTGCCCCAGTCACCGATGTGGTTTTGGCGGATCACGTGGTGGCCGAGGAATTCGAGAAGGTGGCAGATAGCGTCGCCAATAATGGTGCTGCGCAGATGACCAACGTGCATTTCCTTGGCAATGTTTGGACTGGAGAAATCCACGACCACGGTCTGCGGCTGGGCCTCGCGGTCCATGCCGAGCCGGTCTTTCTCCTCAGTGTTGATCCGCAGCAATTGCCCGGCGATATACGCGGGCTTGAGGCGCAGGTTGATGAAGCCCGGTCCCGCCACTTCCGGCGGCTCGCAGAGATCGCTGAGGTCCAGTTGGGCCACGGCCTCTTCCGCGAGTTTGCGCGGGTTGGTCTTGATCTGCTTGGCCAGGGCCATCACGCCGTTGGCTTGGTAATCCCCGAAGCGCGGGTCGGTCGCCGGCCGCACGATGGCCGCACAATCCGGCTGCCCCGTCACCCGCGTCATCGCCGCCGCGATTCGTTCGTTGAGTATGTCGAGAGCCGTCTTCATCTGATCCTACGCTCTGATTCCCTAACAGACGTCATATTGTTTTGGCCACAGAGGACACAGAGAACACAGAGGAAGACAGGAAGGTAGGAAGAGAAGAAGATGGGAGCAGTTTGAACCTTCATATCTTCTCATATCTTCCCACGTTTCTCTTTCCCTACTTTCGCTTCTTCTCTGTGTCCTCTGTGTCCTCTGTGGCCCAAAAAGTATTAGACCGAGACGCGTTTGATACCATCGATCAGCTTGGGTAGGCCGAAGTTGATAATAAGCCCGCGTTTGAGCTTGGCGGCATGGAGATACGAGAGGATCTGCGCCAGTGCTGTGTCGGGCAGTCGGCTGACCGACTTCGTCTCGACGACAGCCTCTTTTTCTACCAGGAGATCAACTCGCTGGCCTTTGATGATGCGCCCCTTGTACACGGTTTCAACGGGTACCTGCCGTTCGTAGGCGATGCCGCGTAATTCGAACTCGTAACACAGCGCCTCCTCATAAATCGATTCGAGCAGGCCCGGTCCAAGTATCCTGTGTACCTCCATTGCGGCCCCAATGATCCGTTCTGTCAATTCGTCCGCCATACTCTTCCCTCCAACGATTCGACATCGTTCCTCAATTCTCTGTGTCCTCTGTGGCCAGAACCGTCTTGAATCAGTAATCCACTCGTTCCGCATCGCCCCAGAGGAGTTCGAGGTCGTAGAACTGGCGGTACTCGGTGTCGAAGAGGTGGACGACGACGTCGACGTAATCGAGGAGGATCCAGCGGCCCTGCTCGTAGCCGGCCCGGCCGAAGCGGGAGAAGCCCTGCTCCCGGCCCGCCTCGGAGATCTCATCCGCGACGGTCCGCATCTGCCGCGCGCTGGTTCCCGTCGCGATCACGAAGTAGTCGGTGGCCGTGGACAAGCCCCGCAGGTCCAGTATGGTAATGTCCGTGCACCGCCGCTCGGCGGCGATCCGGGCCGCCGCGATGGCGAATTCCTTCGCTTTCTTATTCGGTTTTCTTCGCGCCAATCGGGTACACCCTCACTGCTAAAAGAAAAAGGGGCGGCCCCACGCGGGCCGCCCCTTTAGAGTACCGGCATCGTCCGGCCACGTCAATCCTCGCCGGAGATGGTTGCTGTCCGCAGGGTTACTGGCTGCCGAGGCCCAGCATTTCGCTGACCACCGGTCCGAGCTTGACGATTACCCCGGAGAAGACCACGCTGACCATGGTCATCAGCTTGATCAGGATGTTCAGGCTCGGCCCGGAGGTGTCCTTGAACGGATCGCCGACCGTGTCGCCGATGACCGCGGCGCCGTGGACCGGGTTCTTGGTGCCGTCGGGCAGTTTCTTGCCGCCGTGGGCGCCCTTTTCGATGTACTTCTTGGCGTTATCCCAGGCGCCGCCGGCGTTGTTGAGCGTAATGGCCAGCACGAAGCCGGTGCACAGACCGCCTGCCAGCAGGCCCATGACGCCCGCCACGCCCAGCAGCAGGCCGACCGCCACCGGGACGATGATTGCCAGCAGCGACGGCAGAAGCATCTCCCGCTGTGCGCCCTTGGTGGAAATCGCCACGCAGCGAGCGTAGTCCGGCTTGCCCTTGCCTTCCATGATGCCGGGGATCGTCTTGAATTGCCGACGCACTTCCTCAACCATGGCGCCCGCGGCCCGGCCGACAGCCTTCATGGTCATCGCGCAGAAGACGAAGGCCATCATGCCACCGATGAACAGGCCGCCGATCAGCTTGGGATTCATGATCGTCAGATCGTAGGCGTTGACGAAGTCGGCCATGGTCGCGCTGGTCGTACCGACCATTCGGAGCCCCTCTTCCTGAAGGGTACCGAAGGCGGCCTTGACCTCCGCACCGGCCTCGGCGCCCCGGTAGAAGACCACTTTTCCGACCTGGTACAGGCCGCTCTCCGTCTCGGAGGCCAGTCGGCCGATCCAGATTCTCACTTCTTCGATGTAGGCGGCCAGCAGGGCCATGGCCGTCAGAGCGGCCGAGCCGATGGCGAAGCCCTTGCCCGTGGCGGCCGTCGTATTGCCGAGGGAATCGAGAGCGTCGGTTCGCTTGCGCACCTCCGGTCCCAAGCCGGCCATTTCGGCGTTACCACCCGCGTTATCGGCGATGGGACCGTAGGCGTCCGTCGCCAGGGTGATCCCGAGTGTCGAGAGCATGCCGACTGCGGCAAAGCCGATGCCGTAGAGGCCCATCGCCACGTTGGAGAAGCCGCCGGCGAAGCCGTAGGCGGCCAGGATGCCGATCACGATCGTGATGACCGGCAGGCCCGAAGAGTACATGCCGTTGGCGAAGCCGTCGATGATCGCGGTGGCGGGTCCCATTCTCGCCTGGTCCGCAATGCCCCGGGTCGGCTTGTATTCGTCGGACGTGTAGTATTCCGTGAACTGCCCGATCAGCACGCCGGCGACCAGGCCCGACACGACGGAGCCGAAGATGCCCCAACTGATCCAGTCCGTCAGCGCCAGTCCGGCCAAGACGACCAGAATCAGGACCGAACTGCCCAAGGTGCCGAACAGCAGGGCGCGGAGCAGGTTCTTCTGGCTGGCGTCCTCCTTGCAGCGGACCATGAACATGCCGACGATCGACAGGAAGATGCCGAGGCCGGCCACGATCATCGGGGCCAGGACCGCCTTGGTGGGGTCCATGCCGCTGGCCTGAACCGCCGTCAGCGGCAGGGCGGCTCCGAGGGCGGCCGTCGCCAGAATCGAGCCGCAGTAGCTCTCATAGAGGTCGGCGCCCATGCCCGCCACGTCGCCGACGTTGTCACCGACATTGTCCGCGATGGTCGCCGGGTTGCGGGGGTCGTCCTCGGGGATACCGGCTTCGACTTTGCCGACCAGGTCGGCGCCGACGTCCGCGGCTTTGGTGTAGATGCCGCCGCCGACGCGGGCGAACAGGGCCTGCGTCGAGGCACCCATACCGAACGTGATCATCGTGGTCGTGATCTCCACGAGCTTATGTCCGGCGTCCATGCCGACTGGCACCAGTCGCAGGCCGAACAGCACCAAGCCGTTGGCCATGTTCTTGTCGGTATAGACGAACTTGTCGAGGATCAGGTACCAGAGGGAGATGTCCAGCAGGCCGAAGCCCACCACGACCAGGCCCATGACGGCGCCGGACCGGAAGGCGACCTGCAGACCGCTGTTGAGGCTCTTGCTGGCGCCCCAGGCGGTGCGGGACGAGGCGGCGGTGGCCGTCTTCATGCCGAGGAAGCCGCACAGGCCGCTGAAGAACCCGCCCGTCAGGAAGGCGAGCGGCACAAATGGGTTCTGGACGCCCTGATAGGCGAGAAAAGCGAAAACCACCAGGAGAATCAAGAACACCAGGGCTACCACGCTGTATTGCCGGAACAGGTATGCGTAGGCGCCTTCCCGAACGTACTCCGCGATCTCGATCATCCTCTCCGTGCCTGGCGGGGCCTGGATCATCTTCTTGTAGAAGTAGATGGCAAACCCCAGAGCACACACGGCAGCGAATGGCGCCAACCACCACATCAGGGGTGTACTTGATGTGGCCTCGACGGTCCCCGCGGCCTCGGCGGCCGCGGCCGCCGTACTCAGGGCCAAGACCGGCACCGATAGCCCTACATACTTTTTCAGCGCACTCACTGCTTGCTCCTTTCGAAAAAACAGGATTGACTTGCACACACAACCACCAAAGAGTCCCCGCAGTGTACAGGGACACGGTGCTTTTTCAACTCTTTTTGCGCAAATGCGGCGAGAAATCGGGCGCTGCACGTCCCGGGGGACGTGCGGGGCGGCGTGGGGCTTGCGTCTTGACGATGGGCGGGGCGACAGACCCGCTTCTACGTATGATAATCCGCGTTTATTCGGACGTACTCGGCGCTGAGATCACAGCCGTAGTAGAAGCCGCTGTCCCGGCCGACGCCCAGATGCACCGTGATGACGAACTGGCGCTGGGAGATGATGCGCGAGGCCTCTTTCGCCTTGAAATCCGTGGTGGCGCCATTGCGAAAGACGTAGAGATCGTCCAGCTTGCACGAGACCTTCGCCGGGTCAAGCTGCACGCCGGAGGAGCCCACCGCACAGATGATCCGTCCCCAGTTCGGATCGCCGCCGTGCACGGCGCATTTGAAGAGAGGGTAGTCCGCGACCGCCCGGGCCGCCTGGACTGCCTGGGCCTTCGTGGCCGCGCCCTTGACCACCACCTGGAACATCCGCGTCGCGCCCTCGGCATCCAGGGCCATCTGATGGACCAGATCGGTGCAGAGTTCCGTAAGTGCTTTCAGGAACTGCTCATATGGTCGTGACGGACTGGTAATGGGCGGGTGGCCCGCCAAACCCGAGGCCAGCAGGATCCCCGTATCGTTGGTGCTCTGGTGACCGTCCACCGTGAGCCGGTTGAGCGAATCGCCCACGGCTTCCTTCAAAGCCGTTCCCAACAAGGACTTACTGATGGCCGCGTCGGTTGTGAGGAACAGCAGGGTGGTCGCCAGGTTCGGCCCGATCATCCCGGCGCCCTTGACCGTGCCGGCGATCGTCACCGCCGTCCGCTCGATCCGCAGTTCGCGGTACGCCTTCTTGAGCTTGGTATCGGTCGTCATAATGGCCCGGCAAAACGCCAGTCCGCTTTCCTGCGAGTCCGACAGCAGGGGAGCCGCGGCCGCGATCCCGCGCGTCACCTTCTCCATCGGCAGTTGATGGCCGATGATGCCGGTGGAGGCGACGAGCACCTCCCGGGGCTCAACGCCCAAGTGCCCGGCGGTCAGCTCGCACATCCGCCGGGCATTGGCCAGACCCAGTTTCCCTGTGCAGGCATTGGCATTGCCGGAGTTGACGACGACCCCATACACCTTGCGGCTCTTGAGGCATTCCCGGCTGACCTGAACCGCCGCCGAGACGATCTTGTTCGTCGTGAACACCGCCGCCGCCGTCGCCCCCGTGGGACACACCAGCAGCCCCAGATCCGGCTTCCCCGACACCTTGACCCCCGACGCCACCCCCGCCGCCCAAAACCCCTGCGGGGCTGTCACGCTATCGTTCTTCATGGAAAATCCACCCTTGTCCTCATGTGAACCTGCTGAAGTTCAGTACCTCGGTCTCCGAATTGGATCAGCCTTCGATCAGCCTCTCGAAATCCTCGCCGATCCGATCGTGTTCCGGAAGGCCTTAATCCATTCAACGCCCTGGCGATTCTCAGGTCGACCTCGAGTCCTTCCAGGATATTCTCGTCGTTAATGACCCCCAAAGAGACCGCTTCGGCGTACAGGGATTCGAAGATCCGCAGCGATTGTTCGTGCGAGAGGTCTTCCTCGATGCTCAGCCGGCGGTAGGACTCGTCCAACTCTGCTGTTCGGCGGATCACTTGTCTCTTCTCATTTTGTTCAGATCACCCGACCACATGAGCTTGCCACGATGCTTCTTGACTCTCTTCTGATCCACGCAACGACCCTTTGCACCGTCAACCGTTGGATTCACCTTCTTGCAGTCTCTCATAGTAGAGTCCCATACAGTAGTCGGCCCTTGCCTTGAGACGACGCAAGGCTTCCTTATCCTGTTCGGTCAGGGCCGTGTCAAGAGTCAGGGGAAACTTGAACAGCAGCCAAAAGAGCCGCTTTTGGATATCGGCGTACGTGTACTCGGCGAACACGACCTCCCATCCCTCCTGCGATCTCCCGAGATATCCGGCGGGACCACAACGAATTCTCTTCAACCCGCCGGTGCCTGGAATCTGTTCGCCCTTGCCTTGCATCAAATCAAAATCGAGCCTCTCGCGTTCCGACTCGGATACCATCCCGTAGTCACGCGCGAAGAGCTTCGTCTCAATGAATATGTAATCCCATGCATATCGGCGTTCGCTCATGCTCCCGCCTCCAACTGAATCGGCTTGGCCACATAGTAGCTTCTCTGGCAGGAGATGCAAGTACGTTTGCCACGGTGATTTCTCACGGATTCTGGATAATCTGCTTGATTTCTATCCTATCGAATGGCATACTATTTGGTAGTATACTCTAATCGTATACTTGGCTTGAGCTATTCATGAACTCCGTTTTCGTGTTGTTGGTGTAGGGATGGCAAGGAATACCGGCAATCCGTATTTTGAGGGTGTCCGAGCCGGTCTGGAGGAGATGATCCGTTCCCTCGAAACCGGCCAGAAGCTCACGGTTCGGACGATCCGCCTGCCGGAAGCCCCTCCGGCGCTCAGCGGCGAGGAGATCGCTCATTTGAGGCAGGAGAAGCTGCATCTGAGCCAGAATGTGTTTGCATCGGTTCTGAATGTGTCTCTCAAGACGGTGCAGGCGTGGGAGCAGGGTCGGAATACGCCCTGCGGCCCGGCCCTTCGCTTGCTGTGGCTGCTGGCGGCCCGACCGGATATGCTGCAATCCCTCTTGGCGGCACCGGAAAGAGGGAACCACGAAGATTGAACTCTTGCGGTGAGCCCGCCAAGGCGGTTACAAGATCGCCAAATCGCTGGAGCGTGGATCGTCGAGGGGGCCGGGGCCGTTGGTGAGCTTGCCGGCGAGGGCCAGCTCGCGGAAGCCTTTCATCGGGTCGTAGAAATCGTGGCCGAGGTCCACCGTGTTGACCGCCAGGCCCGGCCGGTTGGGCCGCAGTTGAGCGGCGATCACACCGTCCGGCTGGATGAAACAGGATGGGTAGGGCGAGTAGGGCCCGCTCGAATTGGTCATGCTGATCCACAGGTGATTCGTCGCGGCGTGGCACTGCATCGTCTGTCGCATGATGTGCGTGTGGACGCTCGGGCCGCGCTGCCGGGCGTTGTAGAACGATTGAAAGAGGCACTGGACGCCCAGCCGGTGCAGTTCGCGGTATAGCTCCGGAAACCGCAGATCGAAGCAGATCAACAGGGAGCACCGGACGCCGTTGATATCGAAGGTCACGAAGCGGTCGCCGGGCGTGAAATGCTCCAGGTCGCCCGAGGTGCCAAACCGCTTGTCATACCGGGTTACGATCTTACCTTCGGGGCTGAGGAGGTAGAGGCAGTTGTGGGGCTTGTGGGGCGGCGTCAACGGATGCGTGCTGCCCAGCACGACCCACAGGCCCAGCTCGCCGGCCAGCGCCAGGATTCCCTGCGTTTCGGCCTTGAGCCTGGCCCAGTCGTAGTCCTCGAACGAGCCGAAATCCACGCCGGCGTAGCCGCTCAGGGCGCATTCGGAGAAATGCACCACCTCGGCCTCCGCCTTCCTGGCCTTCTGGAGAAACTGCCGGATCGTGCGGGCATTCTGTGCCACCGATCCGCTCACGGCAAACTGGCACGCCGCGACCTTGAGTGTACCATTTTTCATAGCGACGTCGATCTTCCGAAGATGTATTCCAGTACCGCCAGGGCGAGCCGGGCCGGTGACTCGGTGATTACTCCAAGCCCATCGTCTCGGGCACGCCGAAGAGGAGGTTCATGTTCTGAATCGCCTGGCCGGAGGCGCCCTTGGTCAAATTGTCGATCGCCGAGAAGACTACGACCGTGTCTTTGACGAACGTGGGGAACACGTGGCAGTAGTTCGTTCCCGTGACATCCTTGATCGCGGGGGCGGTCTTGAGGATC
>VGYL01000138.1 GCA_016872975.1 Planctomycetota bacterium | reverse complement strand
CTCTGGGTGGCATCGTCAAGCGGAGTCTGGGCTCCCAATCGCGATTCATCGCGATTGGGAACCCTCTTCGGAGCTTGGCGATGGCGGATTTCCCGTGCGTCGGACCATCGCCAAGGCCCACCGGCCTTGACGATGCCACCCTTTTCACGCACGCTCGCAGGTCCGGCGCCGGCCACACTCAGTTGCCGGATCCGCGTCAGGAGCTTGGCGATCTCGATGTCCTCGTTCTCCAGCCAGTTGGCCCCGGCCCAGACAATCGGCTCCAGGCCGCGGGCGACCGCCTGTTCCACGTCCTCCGGATCGCGGCAGCCGGCGAACAGAGAGCCGCACGGAAGGACCTCTCTCAATTCCTCCGTCGGCTTCGGCCCCGTGCCAATACCCACCACCCCCCTGCTGTCGATCCGCAACTGCTCGAGGAGATCGAAGCCGGGGATCAGGTTCCGCGCCGTCGTGAGGCGGCACAGGTTCCGATAGCCTCGCTCGTCCTCGGCCAGCAGAATCGCCCGCTGGCGATCCGTCAGGATCTCGACGCCGACGATCGGCCGGACGCCCGCCTTCTCGGCCGCCTGGCACAGATCCACCACGCCCGCCATGCAATTGACATCCGCCAGGGCCACGGCGCCATAGCCGTACGCGGCGGCCTTCTCAACCCAGCGTGGCACCGCCACCGCGGCCCGCAACAGACTATAAAAACTCCGGCACGTCAGCGCGGCAATGCGCATACTGTCCCCATCCGCACCAGTAGTAACGTATCGAATGCTTACTCAGTCACGCCGACTGGTACGCCATTTCGCAAGTCCTGAGACCACAAGGAGGAGATTGCTTCGTCGCCGGGCTCCTCGCAATGACATACTTGGGCGCCCTATGTCATTGCGAGAGAACCATCGTCAAGGCCCGAGGCCTTGGCGATGCCACCCAACGCGTATGCCCTTGCGCGCAGCAACACGTATGTCATTGCGAGGCCCGCCGCGCAGCGGCGCTTCGCGCCGAGGGCGACGAAGCAATCTCAATCCATAGCGAGGGAGAGGTTGGCTTGGTTCACATCCGCCCAGATCACACCTCGACAATGTGCAACGGGCGGCCGCGTCCAGCGCAGCTTGTGTTCGTAGTGTGCCCGCAAGGGCATGTTTTTGAAGAGAACGCCTTGCGGCGTCACTACGAACAGCCTGAACGCTGCCATCCGCCAAGACTGTTACCCGGTTCTGAACCGGGCCGAGAGGTTGCTTGGCTCCGCTCGCAATGACACACACGAGAATGCTCCCCAACGACTTTTCGTTCGCATGGAAGAGTTGATGTTCGCGCGGACCTTCGGCGCGAGGCAAATCCTGTACTTCTGTTCACTCACAAGTCGGTTGGTTCGGTTGCTACGGTAGAGCGACTTTGGCCAGGTTTGGATAGGTTCTCAAGAGCCCTTCTGGTACTGGTTGCTTTTGGCCGCTGACCAGCGCCTTCAACTCGATGGCGTTGGCCAGCTCGGCGCCCCGAAAATGATTGTTGGCGATCACCGTGAGCGACTGGAAGGCCTGGCCCAGCACGTCGAGCCGCTCCTTGATGGCCGCCAACTCTTTCTCATCGTAATAGTAGTTGTAGACCTCATCGCGGCCGGCCTTGCTGAACCACTTCTCCGCGTTGCGGCCGTGCAGGCGGAAGTAGCCGTCCCTGCCGACCGTGCAGTGCTGCAAATTGAACGATTGCCGCGAGACCGGATAATCCAGATTCGCCACGGTCACGCCGAGGTCCTGGAGAAAGGCCAGCGCCTCCGGCTTCTCCCAGGATTTATGCCGCAGCTCCACGACGATGCTGAAGGCATCCTGGAACTGGCGGACGATGTTTGCGAGATGCTCCCGCGTAGTCGCCGTGTCCGCGAAATCGTACCGGAACTGCACCAGCAGGTGCTTGAGCTTGCGGGCGTCGAGGAACGGGCGAAAACCCTCATGGAACTGCCGCACGATCGCGGGATCGCTCTTGCCCTCGTGCGTGAAGCTCTGGTGCAGCTTGGCGGTAAAGAAGAACTCCGGCCGCCCCGCCGTCCGGTTCAGCCACGACCGCACGTTCCTCTCGGTCGGCGGACGGTAGAAGGAGCTGTTGATCTCAATGCAGTCCACGTACCCGCTGACATACGCCAGTTGGTCCGCCTTCGGGTCCGTATAGACGATCCCCTCCCAGTCCGGATAGGACCAACCGGCGATTCCGATGTACATAGGACAAACCATCAGCGTTCGCCTAAAAAACAAATCCGACGCCGTGAGACACGGAAATCCGAAATCCGAATTTCGAAATCCGAAACAAGCACGAATGCTCAAAATCCTAAATTCAAAACGGGCGCACCGGCCGGCGACAGCGTTTCGGTCATTTGTATTTCGAATTCGTTTCGGATTTCGTGCTTCGAATTTCGGATTTTGCTATTTGACGCTCGTTCGGATACAACCAACCACCCGGCCCAACACCCGCACATCCTTATCGAACTGCCGGACGTAGCGCGTCTTATACCCTGCCCGGCGGTTGGCGGGCTTCAGGGCAATCCGGTCCGGCTGGAGGAACACCCGCTTGACCGTCGCCTCGTCGTCCAGCAGGACCACCGCGATCTGACCATCCTCGATGGTCGAGCCGGCCTTGACGACGACCAGGTCGCCGTCCATGATGCCCTCATCGACCATGCTATCGCCGGCCACCCGCAGGGCAAACGTCCCCTCGCCCTCGCCGAACAGTTTCTCCACGCTCACATAGCCCTCGACGTTCTCCTCGGCCAGGATCGGCGTCCCTGCCGCCACCCGGCCAATGATCGGGAGCCCCTGGGGCTCCCTCCGCTCCTCAAGGTATTCTCGTGATAGTCGCAGCCCGCGATGCCCGCCGGTCTCCACCAGGTAGCCCTTCTTCCGCAGATAGCCCACCAACTGGTAGGCGGCATTCTGGGCCAGGCCAAAATGGTCCGCGATCTCCCGCTGGCTCGGCGGCCGATGTTCCGCCAACCGGCCCGCGACGAACTCCAGCACCTGCCGCTGTTTCGCCGTCAATGGCTCCATCGTCAACTCCTTGAGTCATCTGACCATAGTGTATGGTCGTTTGACCAATCCGTCAACCCCAATCTCCCTTTTTCTGAAAAATATTTTGTCCCATCCGGCCTTCGGCCGCCACCAAAGGCGTGCAACCACGAAGGGCACGAAGACCACGAAGGAAGAGAAGAGCCCCCGAGGCCGCCGTCTTCTTCCCATTTTCTTCGTGCGCTTCGTGCCCTTCGTGGTTTCGACGGGTCTCTGGGCTTTCGCGGCGTCAGAATGCTTGCCAGGAAGACAAGATGGTGCGCCTTGGCAGTGCAGCGACGAAGCAATTTCGATCTGTAGCGTGGTAGATTACTTCGCTTCGCCCGTAATGACAGGGAAGGAGCCGTGCTTCCATTGGAGGCTCTGGGCGGAATCGGCGTCAGATCGCCAGATACTCCAGGATGTGGAGCAGGCGGGGGTAATAGAGGTGATAACCCCAGACGTTGTACCAGGCCGCCCAGGCGTAGAGGATGATCACGGGAACGAAGATGAAGGTCGCCCAGCGGCGCAGGAAGACCGTCAGGGTGATGATGACGATGACCTGGATGGACTTGCCCAGCATGGGCCCGAGAACCGGACCGAAAAGCTGCGAGAGAAAGCGGATCGTCGGGTGCAATTCCGCCTGCGGCCCGGCGTACAGCATGAAGTGGATCGTCGAGACCATATCCGCCACCGACGCCAGCACCACCAGCACGAGAAAGACCCGGTACTGCGGCACGTACCCCGCCCAGTTCTCGCGCAGGCGAGTCCGGATGTCATCCAGCGATCTGATCTGCGACAATTTCATAGTAACGGTACTCATTTCCACCTTTCACCCACGGGCAGAGTCTTCCTATGTCCTCCGGCAAATTGCCTGCACACGACGCGGCAACAGGAATATCCTTAGCGCCCCCCGCCTCAGACCCAGCGACCTTTCAGACACCCTGGCGGCATGAAGGCGACCGCCGGCGCGAGGAGAAATCCCAGCAACAGCCGGGTGGGACTGATGTATTGTTGGTACCTCATCTTCCTGCTTCCCAGTCCGCGGTCCCGGCCTTCCTCATGGCCGGCAGACCCGCCGCACGGGGGCTATTCTCGCTGAAACTGACGGAAAGAGCAAGCTGAAATCAGGACGTTGTGATCGGAAGTCCTGGACCAGGTGGTGACACGGGGGACGGGCCATGATGTACGCGGCAAGAAACCCGGCGCTCGTGGCAGCCGTCGCGACTCACAGGGAGCCGTGTGGGGTCGTGTCTTGACCGTTGACTATATCCAAGACCTGCCCCCTTTCCGCCCCCTATCGTATTGACCCGGCGGGGCGTTGGCGGTAACCTGATGCGTGATGTACATGATGCGAAAGGAGTGCTCGGCGCATGGCTGGTTTGACCTTCAAAGGGAAGTCCTTCGTTCAGAATCACCATCTGCTGGTGAAATACCATCAGCTCATCCCACGCAAGGATAAATCCCTGACGGACAAAGTCAGTCTGCGCGACAACCTGATCATCCACGGCGACAATCTCAAGGCCCTCAAGGCGCTGCTGCCCATGTACGGCGGCAAGGTCAAGTGCATCTACATCGACCCGCCCTACAATACCGGCAACGAGAACTGGGTCTACAACGACAACGTCAACTCCCCCATGATGCAGGACTGGCTGGGCAAGGTGGTGGACCGCGAAGACCTCACCCGCCACGACAAATGGCTCTGCATGATGATGCCCCGACTCAAGCTGCTGCGCGAACTGCTCACGGATGACGGCGCCATCTTCGTAAGCATCGATGATAACGAGGTCCACCGCCTTCGCGCGCTCTTAGACGAGATTTTCACCGAAGAGAACTTTGTTGAGCAGTTCATTTGGAAGAAGAGCTATGGGGGTGGTGCCAAAGAGAAATACGTTGTCCGTCAACATGAGTACTGCTTGATGTACGCGCGCGATAAACAGAGACTGCCTGAGCTTTGGCTTCCGCCCGATGAAGCGGCCGAATCGCGCTACTACAAGTATCGTGACGCGAAGTTCGAGACACGTGGGCCGTACAGGATCAAGCCTCTTGAGGCGACGAAGAGTATGGATCGTCGCGAGAATCTCGTCTTCCCTATCAAGGGACCGGACGGCACCGAGATCATGCCGAGAGGGCAATGGTGGTGGAGTCGTGATCGTGTCGAGAAGGCAATCGAGGATGACGAGATCGTCTTCACCAAGACGGATGGCGGCTATTCCGTCTCCTATAAGCAGTACCTCCTCGATGAGAAAGGCAAGAAACGCGGGGCAAAGCCGTTCTCGGTAATTGACAAGCTGTACACGCAGGAGGGAACCGCTGACGTCCGGGCGGTTTTCGAAGACCAAGTCGTCCTGCAGTTTCCAAAGCCTGTGGATCTCATCAAGCGTTTTGTTCACCTTGTCACACAAGGAAATGGCAGTGGCATTGTCTTGGATTCTACAGCCGGCTCAGGCACAACAGGCCAAGCGGTGCTGACCCTTAACCAGGAGGATGCCGGGCAGCGTCGTTTCATCTTAATCGAGTGTGAGGATTACGCGGACACGATCACGGCGGAACGCATGCGCCGGGTAATAAGGGGGGTGCACGACGCAAAGGATGAGAGACTGCGGGTTAGCTTGGCTGGCACGTTCAGCTACTTCGATCTGGGGCCGGCGATCGAGATGGAGAGCCTCTTGAGCGGCGAGAATCTGCCGACCTATGGCGAGTTGGCGCGCTACGTGTTCTATACGGCGACGGGGGAGGAGTTCGACGAGACCGCCGTGGATGAGGAGAGGCACTTCATCGGCGAGAGCAAGCAGCACCTCGTCTATTTGTTCTATGCGCCGGATCTGGAGTACCTCAAGCAGACGGCTCTCACGCTCGACAGGGCCAAGGCTCTGGGCGCGTACCAAGGCAAGCGCCGGCTCGTTTTCGCCCCGACGAAATACCTGGACCAGGAGTACCTTGACGAAATGCGCATCGATTTCGCCCAGCTTCCGTTTGAGATCTACCAACTTGTACGGTGACCGCCTATGAGGACCGCTTCCCAAGAGATTTCCGTTGTTTCCAGCGTACTGCGATGGGCGCGTGAGACGATCGGCAAGAGCATTGACGATGTGGCCAAGCGCCTCGACCTCAGCGAGAACGTCGTAGAAAAGTGGGAAAGCGGCGAAAAACGTCCTACGCTCAAACAGCTTCGGGAACTGGCGGTGTTCTACAAGCGCCCCCTGGCCGCGTTCTTTCTCGCGGCGCCTCCCGACGAACCTCCGCTTCCAGTTGACTTCCGCTCGTTGCCCAAGACACTCAAGAAACCGTTTTCCGAGCCGACGCTGCTTGCCATGCGCCGTGCGCGCCGTCTGCAGTCACTCGCCTTGGACTTGAGTAAATCATTGGAGCAAGAGTCGCGCGTGAAGATCGGCCGCGTCACCGTCTCGGACAATCCGGAGAGGCTGGCCGACGCCGCGCGCAAACACCTCAAGGTCACGATAGAGGAACAAGTCGACTGGGACGACGAGACCGCGGCTCTGAGCGAATGGAAACGGCGCGTCGAAGAATCGGGCATTCTGATCTTTGAATTTCCCTTTCCGATTGAGGAAGGTCGGGCCTTCTCGTTTGCTGAGAGCGACCAGCCGGCCGTTGTCCTGAACAGCAATGACGCGACACATGGTCGGATATTTTCGCTGTTCCATGAGTATGGTCATCTTCTTCTGGGGCAGAGCGGGATCTGCGATCTGAGCGAAGAGGGCAAGGCTGTTGAGCAGTTCTGCAACCGCCTTTCCGGCGAACTGCTCGTACCGCGTCCAGCATTGCTCGCTCACCCATTGGTGAAGGCCCACGGCACACAACCCTCTTGGGACGAAGAACACCTGCAACAGATAGCCAGGCAGTTCAAGGTCAGCCGCGAGGTTATCCTGCGCCGGCTCTTGATCTTCGGCCTGACTACGCAGAAGTTCTATCGCAGCAGGCGTGAGGAATGGGAAAACGAGCAATACCAGAGGAGAAGGGGGGGACGACGGATTCCTGAGAAACAGTGTGTGCGCCAGAATGGCATTCCGTTCACGTTGCTGGTTCTTCAGTCCGCGTACCTGGAGAAGATCACCTACCGAGATGTGTCCGACTACTTGTCCATAAGCCTCAAGCATTTGGATGCGGTCGCGTCTCTCGTCCAAAAGGAAAGGGTTCGATATGGCTGACCTCTTTCCCGGATACGTGATCGACACCAATGCGCTGATTGACTTGTGGAGACGGCGCTATCCGCGCGACGTATTTCCGACCCTATGGCAGAATCTCGAGGCACTGATTCGCTCCGGAGAGCTCGTTGCTCCTCAGGAGGTACTGTCTGCCGTTACTTGATTTTTTCAGAGACCAACACTGGAATTTCTAATCTGAACGATGGAACCGAAGGAATACCAAGTCCGAGCGTTGCGTCAGATTGGCACGTACCTTCAGCTTCTGTACGATTGGAGACTCGAGAGCGAGCAGGTGGCTTCCGCCGTCGGCCCCATCGACTTCCCCGGCAAAGCCTGGGGCAAGGTAGAAGGTCTCTATCGGCCCTATAGCCCCCGCCGGGACGGCCTGGGGCGCGACTTGCCCTGCTTCTGCCTCAAAATTCCGACGGGTGGCGGCAAGACATTTCTGGCAGTCAAGACCATCGATTTGATCCATACGAATTACCTCAAGAGGCGCACGGGTCTGGTTCTGTGGGTGGTGCCCACGACCCAGATTTATCATCAGACGATCAGGAACCTGCGGGACCGCGATCATCCGTATCGGCAGCACCTGGATATCGCCAGCGGCGGGCGCACGGTGATTCGGGAGAAGGCCGACCGTTTCACGCCCCAGGATGTCAAGGAGAGTCTTGTCGTTCTCATGCTGATGCTCCCCTCGGCGTCCCGGCGAAACAAGGAAGTACTGCGTGTCTTTCGAGATAGCGGTGGATTCGCCGATTTCTTTCCGGCAGAGGATGACACGCAAGGCACGGCCAGGCTCCTCGAGCGAAGAGCGAACCTGGACGCCTTCGAGTCGCAGAGTGCGTTCTGGGGCAAGCAGATCAAGACGTCGCTGGGCAACACCCTGCGGATGCTGAACCCCGCGATCATTCTGGATGAGGGGCACAAAGCCTACAGCGATACGGCCCAGGAGACCCTCAGGGGCTTCAATCCGTCCCTCATCGTGGAGCTTTCCGCCACGCCGGCGCAGGGCAGTAACATCCTCGTTGACGTGTCCGGGATCGAGCTCCATCGCGAGGAAATGATCAAGTTCGACCTGCATGTCGTGAACAAGGCGAGTCCGGACTGGAAAGATACCTTACTTGACAGTCACAAGAAGCTCGAGGAATTGAACGCGAAAGCCCGCGACTATGAAGCGCAGACCAGCAGGCACATTCGGCCGATCTGCCTGATTCAGGTCGAACGGACCGGGGCGGCCCAGCGTGGACAAGGCAAAATCCATTCGGAGGACGTGCGGGAGCATCTGCTCAAGGTCATCGGGGTCCCGCCGGAAGAGGTGGCGGTCAAGACGAGCGAGAAGGATGAACTGGAGGAAGTGGACAACATCGGCGGTTTGATGTCCAAAGACTGCCGCATCCGCTACATCATCACGAAGCAGGCGCTTCAGGAGGGCTGGGATTGCGCCTTTGCCTATGTGCTGGCCATCCTCACGAATCCGGGTTCGAGAACGGCGTTGACGCAATTGGTCGGTCGCATCCTCCGCCAGCCCTTCGCACGCAAAACAGGCGTGAAGGAGTTGGATGAGAGTTACGTCTACTGCTTCCAGCAACGAGGCCAGGAACTTCTGGAGGAGATCAGGCAGGGCTTCCGTGGCGAAGGATTGGGCGACCTTGTCGGACGTGTGGCCGTCGAGGATGAAGAGGCCGGCTGGCGCGAGGAAGAACGCGTCTGCGCGATCCGCGCGGGATTCCATGCGGTGGCGGAGCAGGTCATTCTGCCGGTATTCGCGACCCGAGACGGTGCCAACTGGCGGAAGGTCTCCTATGAAATGGACATCGCCAGCCGCATTCCTTGGGACCAGGCGGATCTTGCCCCGATGTACGACCTGACCCTGTCGATGATCGAGGAGAAGGACATCGAACAGGTGGCGCGTCTTTCGGAGGATACGTCGAAGGTCCTGGAGTTGAAAGGAACAGCATCTCTGCGCACCGGGGCTCTGCGGCTGGACCCCGTATTTGTGGCGCGACATCTCCTCGACATTGTGCCGAATCCCTGGGTAGCCCAGGAAT
Organism: Planctomycetota bacterium; assembly: GCA_016872975.1. Classification (GTDB taxonomy): domain Bacteria; phylum Planctomycetota; class Phycisphaerae; order Sedimentisphaerales; family Anaerobacaceae; genus PLanc-01. The sequence continues at coordinate 2,146 of VGYL01000138.1, read as the reverse complement.
TCGGGCATACGGTCCTTGCCAGGCTGCTGGAGAAACGTGCCGAGGCCGTAGTCACCAACAATTTCGTTTTCATCATTGAAGAGCTGCGCAAGCATCTTGTCCAGGAGCGAGATCGCCTGTCCGAACGTGTCTTTCGGGACATGCTCTCGACGGACGCCCTGCGCTTCCTGGTGATTGCGAATGACCTTGGTTGGACACTTCCCCAGGGCAAGAAGAAGGCACGGCCCCCCTGGCTGGCAAAACGGACCAATGCCCCGCTGGAGCGCAGCCTCTTCGATCCGGTGCCCAACGATCTCAATGCGATGGAACAAAGGGTGGCATGGTACCTCGACGATCAGGACAAGCTGCTGTTCTGGTATCGCAATGTCCCGAAGCAGGACTACGCGGTTCAGGGATGGCGGCGCGGCAAGGTGTATGCCGACTTCATTTTCACCGATGTCGATGAGACGGGCAACGGCTTCAACCGCGTCTTCGTGGTCGAGACGAAGGGCATGCACCTGGAGGGCTCTGACGATACCAAATACAAGAAGGCTCTCTTCGATACGTGTAATGAGTTGGCAAAAGAAACCACGCTCGGCCAACTCGGCTTGAAATTGCATGCCAAAGGAATCTGCTTTGCCGTCGTTCCGGAATTGGAATGGGAGCGACGGTTCAACGAGCTTTTCGCATAGGAGACCGGGAGCAGAGGGCGGAAGATAGAGGGCGGGGTTCTGCGCAGGGCGGGCGGCGACGATTCCACGCTTCAACATTCATAGAAAACTAACGCAGGTCTAACGCGGATTTAGCAGTACTCTCGTATGATCCGGTAGCTCCGCAGGGTACTGGTGCCCGGCGGAGGACAGAAATGACAAGAGTAGAGCTGTCCGTCGGACAGAAATGCGGGGCCAACGATGCGTGAAAAGACTCGGACTTGCGGCAGGTGCACGATGGATACGCAGTTCACCGTTTTCGATGTCCTGCAGATCGCCGAGGAGGTCCAGACCAAGGCCGCCAGGTTCTGTCTGCTCGCGGCCGGCCGGTGCGCCGACGAAGAACGGCGCGAGCTTTGTCACAGTCTGGCCGAGTGGCGCCTCCGGCAACGGGATGCCTGGAGACGCATCCGACATCAGTACGCCGAGCGGACCGGGGAGTGCGGCGTGTTCGATCCCGACAATTACGTGCGCTCCCATCCCTGGACCATGGCCGGCCTCACCGGATATGGCACGGACCCGAACCGTCACAGTCGGCCGACCGGACGCGAGACGAAGGAGCAAATCCTGCACGATGCCATGCGGCAGGCGCAGAGCATCCTCATCTTCTATCAAGGCCTGAAGGAATTCGCACGTGGCCCGGACAGCCTCCTGATGATCGACAACGTGATCGGCGAAGAACAGCGCCACATCCGGCGGTTGGTCCACGTCCTGGAGCAGGCGCAGACGCCCGACGATCATTGCCGCCAGCTCGCCGTGGTCCCGTGAGATGTTCTTCCGTGCCATGGGGGGGGACATTCATGACAGGCCCCGGAATTAGCGCAATTCCAACGGATTCTTAACACCACCGTAACGTTCATGCGTTAGTTTTGGTTAGAGGCCAAGGCCGCTCTCCAGGCTCTCTCCGGCGGGAGTCTCGAGCCGGACATCCTCCGTTGCAGCTCCGATCCTACCGGCCGGACCTCGGCCATGAAGGCGTTCCGACGGCAAGGTAGCTGCTCGGCGTAGCACCACTTTCGTGTGCATCGTACCAGGATGGTACCGGGCCCGTGTTGCCGGCCTATTAGATCGCCGCTAAGAACAGGTTAACTTCTCGCCCCCCGCCAACCCGAGAAGCGCGAAAGGAAGCGGGGTCGATTCCATCCGGCCGACAGGGAGGATCGCGTTCCCGTGGAAGAATCGGCCGGGAGGGCCGATGCTGTCAGAGCTTGGAGTAAGGGCAGACCCCGGCCCCACGATTGGGCCCCAATCTATGGAGCGGATCTGCGGGTTCTGTCGCCCACGCCGAGGAGCAAGGCGGGAACGGAGATGTCCTCGTCGAGATCATCCCAAGTGAGCGTCCGGCGAACCCATCTTGGCAGCGGGGATGTCCGGCGATACGGTACCTCCCGTAAAGACCAGCTATAGGAGGTACTGCATGGCACAGAAGACGTTGAAGTCGTTGAGTCGCCGGGGCC
>VGYL01000137.1 GCA_016872975.1 Planctomycetota bacterium | reverse complement strand
CGAGGTCAACGATCTCAACCCGGCCGGCCCCTGGAAGGGCGAAGTCTGGAGCTTCCTGGTCCGCCCGCTGACCGCCTGGAAACCGATTCCCGCCGACACGACAAAGTTCGTCGATCTGAATCAGGAGCTCTTCTGGGAAGCCGGGACCGGCGCGATCATGCACACGGTCTACTTCGGCACGGATTTCGACACGATCCGCGACGCGGCGAACGGCCCGATGATCACCGCGGACCCGAAGCACGATCCGGGTCCCCTGACGCCGGGCACCACTTACTACTGGCGCATCGATGAGTACCAGTTCCCCGCCAGCGTCACGCACAAAGGGCCGGTCTGGGGCTTTACGACACTCGCTCCCGGCGGGGGCGTCAAGGCCCAGTACTTCAGGGGCATCGACCTGTCCGGCCCGCCTGTGCTGACGCGGATCGAGGAGGCGATTGACTACAACTGGACCGCCGAGATCGTCGGGGGGCTGAGCGACCAAGTGTCGGCCCGGTGGACGGCGGATCTGGAAGCCCCGCTCACCGACACCTACACCCTGATCGCCCGCAGCGACGACGGCGTGCGCCTGTGGCTCGACGGCCGGCTCCTGATCGACAACTGGACCAAGCATGCCGTCGCCGAGAACCAGGCGAGAGTGAGCCTGAAAGCCGGCGAGATCTACTCGCTCCGGATGGAATGGTACGAGGACACCGGCAGTGCCGTGGCGCAGTTGTTCTGGCAGGGCCCATCGCTGCCCCGCCAGATTATCCCGCGCGGCGCCTTGCAGCCGCCGGTGCGGGCCGGCATGCCCACCCCGGCCAACGGCGCCGCCGATGCGCCCCAAGCCCCCATCCTGAGCTGGAGTGCCGGCGACGGGGCCACGCAGCATCTGCTCTACTTCGGCGACAACGCCGAGACCGCGGGCCGGGCCGCTGCGCCGACCGCTCAACAAACGCCCGACAAGACAACCTACGACGCCGGCCCGCTGGAATGGGGCAAGACCTATTACTGGCGGGTGGACCAGAAGCAGGCCGACGGCACGGTCCTGGCGGGCAAGGTCTGGAGCTTCACGACCTCCAACTACGCCGTGGTGGAGGACTTCGAGAGTTACACCGACGACGAGGGCAACCGGATCTACGAAACCTGGATCGACGGCTGGACCAACAGCACCGGCTCCACCGTGGGCTACATCGAGGCCCCCTTCGCGGAGCGAAAGATCGTTCATGGCGGCGCGCAGTCCATGCCCTTCGACTACAACAACCGCAACGCGCCCTTCTACAGCGAGGCCGAGCGAACGTTCGCCCCGGTGCAGGACTGGACCGCCCACGGCGTGGATGCGCTCTCGCTGTTCTGGCGCGGAGTCGCCGCCAACGGCGCCGGCAAGCTGTACGTCGCGATTGAAGACAGCGCGGGCAAGGTCGCGGTGGTTACCAACGACGCGCCCCTGACGGCGACCGCCTGGACCGAGTGGACGGTGCCGCTCAGCCGGTTCACCGGCGTGAACCTCAGCCGGGTCAAAGTGTTGTATCTCGGCGTCGGCGACCGCAACGCCCCCGCCCAGGGCGGCGCCGGGCGGCTCTACGTCGACGACATCCGGCTCAAGAAGTTACAGTAGGAGAAGTGTTGACCCTATGGGCCCGCCCGGGCCGGAGACTCTTCCGTTCGGAGTTCCGCCTTCAGGCGGGTTTGAGAGTCTTCCGGCGCAGCCGGCTCCACATTTTGTCGGCACGGAAGGGAAAGAGGAGGGTCGGACTGTTTTGACCCGCCTACTGAACTTTGACAGACAACTTCGGTAATGGCTAAACCAGAGGCCCCCAAGGGCCCTCTTCGTAGGTCGTGCGTCCTCGCACGACGTCTTAGGCGAGCGGGGACGCTCGCCCTACGAAGGCCGGCCGTCGGCCGGTCTGGATTGCCGAACTTGTTCTTCAAAACTCATAAGGCGGAACTCCAAACGTGGTGCGATCCGGAGGAGGCCCGGGCGCTCTTGCACGGCGGGCGGCGGTTGGCTATAGTGTTGCGCCGATGTAAGTTGTTTCGGAGCCCAAGTGGAATGAACGCGATCGATCGCGGCGCCCGGTTGCCGCTGTACCAGCAATTATACGAGATTCTGCACCGCAAGATGCTGCTCAAGCAGTGGAAGCCCGGGGACCGGCTGCCCACCGAGAGCGAGCTGGTGGAGGACTACAGCGTCAGCCGCATCACGGTGCGCACGGTGCTGGACATGCTGGTCAAGGAAGGCTTGATCTACCGCCAGGCCGGCCGCGGCACCTTCGTCGCGCACGCGACCCTGGAGCAGGGCCTCTCGCAGATCATCAGCTTCACGGAGGACATGCAGCGCCGCGGGTTCGCCGTGAGCACGCGCGTGCTGTTCTCGGGCCTGGTGCCCGCCGCGCCGCACATCGCCGAGCGGCTCCGGATCGAGCCCGGCGAAGAGCTGGCCCACCTCCAGCGGCTCCGCCTCGCGGACGGCGAGCCCATGTGCATCGAACATTCTTACTTCGTGCACCGGCACTGCCCGGGGATCCTCGAACACGACTTCGCCACGCGCTCCCTGCGGGAGGTCAAGATCCGCAAGTACGGCATCCGCTGGACGCACGCCAAGCAGACCATCCAGGCGATCAACGCCGCGCAGCAGGTCGCGGAGTTGCTCGGCATCCGCCGGGGCGGCGCGCTGCTGTTCTTCGAGCGCGTCTCGTTCTCCCAGGACAACATCCCGATGGAGTTCCTGCAAGCCTACTACCGCGCGGACCGGTACATCCTCTACAGCGAGCTGCTGGGAGGGACAGGGTGAACCGCGGCCGGAAATTCCAAATTCCAAGCACCAAATTCCAAACACACCGTGCCAGCGGGGAGATCAATCCAAAATCCAAAGCACCAAGGTTCAAAACGCTGGCGCCGCCTCGCGGAGCCGTTTGGAATTTTGGGTTTTCTTCCGTTTTGAATTGATCTCCCCGCCGAGCGGTGTGTTTGAGATTTGGTGCTTGGAATTTGGTGCTTCCGCCCCTGGCGGTGCTTGGTGCTTCCGCCCCTGGGGCGGCGCTTGGGATTTGAAATCTCCGCGCTTCGCGGTTTTGCGCGTGACAGGGGAGACGTCTTTATTATAATGTTATGACATGTACGCACCCAGCTTCTTAGAACGGTTGTATCGAACCCTGTACACGATCCGGGTGTTCGAGACGCAGTGCATCAAGCTCTACCGCCAGGGCCTGATCGTCGGCTATTTCCATCCCTACCTCGGCGAGGAGGCCATCGCGACCGGCGTGTGCGCGGCCCTGCGGGACGATGACTACATCGTCAGCACGCATCGGGGCCACGGGCACTGCATCGCCCGGGGCGGCGAGCTCCCGAAAATGGTCGCCGAGGTCCTGGGCCGCGCGGACGGCTACTGCTGCGGGCGGGGCGGCTCCATGCACATCGCCGACGTGACCCGCGGCAACATCGGCGCCAACGGCATCGTCGGCGGCGGCATCCCCATCGGCACCGGCGCCGCGCTCGGCATTCGCATCCGCGGCGGCAACCAGGTCGTCGCGGTCTTCTTCTCCGACGGGGCGGCCAACAATGGCGTCTTCCCGGAATCGCTCAACATGGCCGCGATCTGGGACCTGCCGGTGGTTTTCGTGCTGGAGAACAACCAGTACGCGGTCGCCAGCGCCGTCGAGGAGATGACCCGTGAGACCGATCTGTACAAGCGGGGCCTCGCCTACGGCGTACCCTCCAGCACGGTCGACGGCAACGATGTCCTGGCCGTCTATGAGAAGATGCAGGAGGCCGTGACTACATGCCGCCAGGGCAAAGGCCCGGTCCTGATCGAGGCCAAGACCTATCGCCATGGCGGTCATCACGTCAACGACCCCGGCCTCTACATGCCCAAGGAACGGCTGGAGTACTACAAGGCCAGAGACCCGGTCGGCATCGGCCGCCGGTACCTGCTCGAACAGGGCAAGCTGAGCGAACAGGCCATCGAAGCCATCGAGCGCGAGATCGACGGGCAGATGGACGAGGCGATCCAGTTCGGAACGAACAGCCCGCACCCATCTGTCGAGGCGTTCCTGGCAGAGGTCCAACGATGAAGTGTGAAGATCAAACATCAACCCTCAACCATCGAACTTCCGGAGTAACGGGACGGGAGATCATGTATCGCGAGGCCCTCAACGAGGCCCTGCGCGAGGAGATGGTCCGGGACGCGAGCGTGTTCCTGATCGGCGGCGGCATCGCCCAACGCGGGGGCTCCTACAAGGTCACGGTCGGACTGCTCGACCAGTTCGGTCCCCAGCGCGTGCTCGACGCCCCCATCTCAGAATCGTCCTTCACGGGCATGGGCGTCGGGGCGGCCATTACCGGGATGCGCCCGGTCGTCGAGATCCTCTTCGTCGACTTCACGTCCCTGATCATCGACCAGATCGTCAACCAGGCGGCCAAGTACCGCTTCATGAGCGGCGGCAAGGGCCGGGTCCCCTTGGTCCTGCGCACCCAGGGCGGCAGCGGCGGCAGTCTGGCCGCCCAGCACTCGCAGAGCCTCGAAGCGTGGTTCTACCACGTGCCGGGCCTCAAGCTCGTGATGCCCGCGACGCCCTACGACGCCAAGGGCCTGCTCAAGACCGCCATCCGCGACGACGACCCAGTGATCTTCCTCGAGCACAAGCTGCTGTACATGGAGAAAGGCCCGGTGCCCGAACAGGAGTACACGATCGACTTCGGCGTGGGCACCATCCGCCGGCCGGGCAAGGACGTGACCCTGGTGGCATGGTCAGGCATGGTAGGCCGCACCCTGGCCGCGGCGGCGAAGCTCGCCGAGCAGGGGATCGACGCCGAGGTCATCGACCCGCGGACCCTGGTCCCGCTGGACAAGGAGATGATCCTCGCCTCCGTCCGCAAGACGGAGCGACTGGTGATTGTGCAGGAAGCCGTGCGCCGGGGCGGCGTGGCCTCGGACATCGCTTCTGTGGTGCAGCAGGAGGCGTTTGACTACCTCGACGCCCCCATCGAGATCGTCGCCGGCAAGAACACGCCGATCCCGTTCAACGGCCACTTGGAGCGGGTCGCCGTGCCCCAGGAAGCCGATATCATCGCGGCAGCCAAGCGGTGTCTCTATCTGACATGAAGACAAAGAGTTCGCAGTTATCAGTTCCCGGTTCTCAGTTTCCAGCCAACTGCCAACCGGCAAATGGGAACTGACAACTGGTGACAGGTGGCTAACTCGGGGTCAAACCCCGAATTAAGCGATAGGAGAACGCGTGATGGCGGAGCCGGTACTGATGCCGCAGGTCGGGCAGGATATCAAGACCGCCCGGATTGTCGATTGGGTCAAGAAGGAGAACCAGCCGGTCAAGAAGGGCGAGGTGATCGCCGTCGTCGAGTCCGACAAGGCCGCCTTCGAAGTGGAAGCCTACACCGCCGGTGTCCTGCTGAAGATCCTCCACGCCGAGGGCCAGGAGGTGGAGGTCCTGACCCCCATCGCCTACATCGGCCAGCCGGGTGAGAAGATCGAGGACGGAGGACAGAAGACAGAGGACGGACGGCAGACGACGGAAGGCGGCCAGCAGAGGACGCAAGACGGAGGACAGAAGACGGAAGCCGCCGGCGCGGGACCTGCGATCCAAGACCGCCTGGCCGTCTCCCCTTCCGCCCGTCGCCTGGCCCAGGAGAAAGGGGTCGATCCGGCAACGGTCGCCGGCACGGGACCCGGGGGCCGGATCACGAAAGAGGACATCCTCGCCGCCGCTCGTAGTGTGCCCGCCAGGGCCTGTGAAGAAGCCGCAACTGTCAAATCGGAAGTGCCGGGCGGGCACTCTGAACTTCAAACTTCCTCAGACGACACCGTCGTCGCCTTCACCCCCATGCGGGCCTGCATTGCCCAGCGCCTGACCCGCAGCAAGCAGACGATCCCCCATTTCTATCTCTCGATGGACGTGGACATGTCCGAGATGGTGACCTGGCGGCGGCAGTTCAACGAAAGGTCGCAGACAAAGGTCACGGTCACGGATATGATAGTCCAGGCCGTGGTGAAGGCCCTGTCACAGTTCGGCCGGATGAACGCTCACGTGGAGCCCGACCGGATCGTCCTGAAGCGGGCGGTCAATATCGGCGTGGCCGTCGCGGTGGACGACGGTTTGATCGTCCCCGTGGTCGCCGACGCGGACAAAAAGAGCCTGGCCCAGATCAGCGCCGCCGTGCGGGAGAACGCCGAAGCCGCCCGGGCCGGCCGGCTCAAGCCCCAGGCGCTCGGGGGCTTCACGGTGACGAATCTCGGCATGTTCGCGGTCGATACCTTCGTGCCGGTGATCAATCCGCCGGAGGCGGCGATTCTCGCGGTCGGCGCCGTGCAGAAGAAGCCGGTGGTGGTCGGCGACCGGATCGTCGCCCGCGACCTGATGACGATGGTGCTCGCGTGCGACCACCGGGCGGTAGACGGCACCTACGCCGCGCAGTTCTTGGGCAAGATCAAAGAACACCTGGAGAACCCGGACTCTTTGGAAGAATGAATGTGACCATAGTGTTGCGTCCAATCCAAGATGGTGAGCAAGACTCCAGCGACGGGTGGCAGCGGCAAGGCCGTAGGCTTTGCGCAGGCCTTGCCGATGGCGGATGGACGAAACCATCGGCAAGCTCCGAAGACTCCGCTTGCCGCTGCCACCCATTACTGAACTGGGTTCTCATACACGTTCTTAGACCGGACGCAGTACCAAACGGTGCGTAGTACGCACCCTGCATTCTTTGGGGAGAAGACGAGTGAAGATCTTTATGGATACGGGCGACGTGGAGGCGGTCCGCAAGGTGGCCGCCACGGGCCTGCTCGATGGCGTGACCACCAATCCCAGCCACATTGCCCGCACGGGCCGCAAGTTCCGGGACGTGGTCAAGGAGATCTGCGGGATCGTCGCGGGGCCGGTCAGCGTGGAGGCCCTCTCGGAGACCGCCGAGGGCATGGTCCGTGAGGCCCAGGACCTGGCGGCGATCGCGCCCCACGTGGTCATCAAGATCCCGATGACCGTCGAAGGGATGAAAGCCGTACCGATCCTGGAGCGGGACAACGGGATCAAGACCAACGTCACGATGCTCTTCTCCGCCACGCAGGCCTTCCTGGCGATGAAGGCCGGGGCCAGCTTCGTGAGCATCGTCCTGAGCCGGCTCGATGCGGTCGGCAACGAGAGCGAGATCCTGGTGCGGGATGCGGCCGTGATCCGCAACAACTTCGCGTTCGATTCCGAGATCATCGCCGGCAGCATGAAGACCCAGAACCATGTCCTCGCCTGCCTGCGGGCCGGGATCGACATCGTCACGATCCCGCCGGAGCTGTTCTGGCAGATGTTCCAGCACCCGCTGACCGACGCGGGCCTGGCCCAATTTGCCAAGGACTGGAAGAAAGTACCGCAATAATGCATGAAGAGTTGTCATGTCATTGCGAGCGAGGCTGGCCGAGCGCGGCAATCTCCCATTCCGTGGGATTGAGATTGCTTCGTCGCTGCGCTCCTCGCAATGACATGAAAAGGCTGGTAGAGTGTGCGCTGCCGAATGTGACATTGCACGCTCGATGAAGATGGTGTGCGGTGCACACCCTGCCAGAGCGGAGGCCGAAGTAGAGTATGAAAAAGACGATCGTAGCCTTCGGTGAGATCCTGTGGGACATCCTGCCCACGTGCGTGGCGCTGGGCGGGGCGCCGTTCAACTTCGCCTACCGGGTAAGCGCGCTGGGCGACACCGGCCTGATGGCCAGCCGGCTCGGCCGCGACGATTTGGGCAAGCAGGCCTTTGACAAGATCGAGTCCCTCGGCCTCCAGACACGGCTCGTGCAATGGGATGAGGAGGCGCCGACCGGCACTGTGCAGGTCAGCTTCGACGCGCAGAACAATCCCGACTACGTGATCGTCCCGGGCGTGGCCTACGACCGGATCGCCCTCACGGAGTTTCTGGCCGATGCGGTGGATCGCGCGGATTGCCTGTGCTTCGGCACCCTGGTCCAACGTGCTGCGACCTCTGCGGAGACGCTCGCAGCACTCCTCGACCGCACCGAACGTCCCTTGAAGCTGCTGGACATCAATCTGCGGAAGGATTGTTACGACGAAAGCAGCGTTGTCTTTTCCCTCGGCAACGCCGACGTGCTCAAGCTCAACGAGGACGAGGCCCACACGCTCGGCCGGATGCTGAAGCTGCGTCATGATACGCTGCGCGGATTCTGCGAAGACATCGTGGCGGAATGGGGCGTCGAGTACTGCCTGGTGACACTGGGCGAAAACGGCGCTTACGGTTATGCGGGTGACGGGCGCCAGACCTACGCGCCCGGGTACAAGGTCCAGCTTGCGGATTCGCTCGGCGCCGGCGACGCCTTCTCCGCCGGCTTCGTGCACCAGATCCTGCGCGGCAACTCGCTGCAAGAGGCGGTCGCCTTCGGCAACATCCTCGGCGCCCTCGTCGCCACTCAGGTGGGCGCGACGACCCCCATCACGCAAGACGATATCGATCGGTTCCAGGACCGGAAGATGGAGCGCAACGTCCATCCGGAGTTCCAAAAATCGTAAATCATAAATCGTAAATCATAAATTCAGAGGGGTTTTGCCATGAAGAACAAGATCTGTATGGGCATCTGGGGCATGACGAACCTGCGGGACCGGTTCAACATCAACGGGTTCGGCGAGGAAATGTCGGTGATCGACCGGATCAAGGCGATCGGCGAGACGGAGGACGTGGACGGCATCGAGCTGCACGTCCCCACGGAGATCGACGAGAAGAACGCGGGCGAGATCGAGAAGGTCCTCAAGGACTACAACTTGCAGATCGTCCAGCTCTGCGGCCACACCTGGACCGAGAAGAAGTACAAGTTCGGCGCCCTGGGCGACACGGACCCCAAGGTCCGCGCCGCGGCGATCGACCGCGTCAAGTGGGCCCTGGACATGGGTTCGCGGTTCCACGTGCCGATCAGCGTCCTCTGGCCCGCCACGGACGGCAACGACTTTCCGCTGCAGACCGACTACGTCGGGCTGTACGACCGCTACGTGGACTCCGTCCGCCAGATCCTCGCGTACCTGCACCAGCACAAGTACACGACCAAGGTCTGCATCGAGCCGAAACCGTTCGAGCCGCGCTCCTGGATCATGATGGGCACGACCGCCGCGGCCCTGGCCATCGTCCAGGAGGTCAACGACCCGAACTTCGGGATGAATATCGACCTCGGCCACAGCCTGATCGCCAAGGAGAACATCGAGGACATGTTCTCAATGGTCCTGCGGGCCAGGAAGCTCTTCCACACGCACTTCGACGACAACGACCAGCAGGCGGATTGCGACATCCCGCCGGGCTGTGCCAATTTCATCCGGCTGGTCAGCATCCTGTACGTGCTGGATCAGCAGGGTTACGACGGCTGGTTCGGCCTCGACCTGTTCCCGTACCGCGACGACCCCATTGACTACATGAAGCTGTCGGTCGAGAATCTGCGTTACGGCCAGGCCGTGGTGGACCTGATGAACAAAAAGGGCGCCCGCGCGCTGCGGGCCAAGGGCACGGACGGGCCCGCCATGTCGCGCCTGATCCGCGATTGCATCCGCCAAGCCAAGTAGCATGGGCATCTTGCCCATGAGTAGCACGGGCGTCTCGCCCGTGACCGTAGCATGGGCGTCCCGCCCATGAATTCAGGATCACGGGCAAGATGCCCGAGACACTTTGTGGCGTCGGCATCCCCCGCCTGCGCGGGGGCGGGCTCGTGCCGATGCTGCATGGGCTGGAAGCCCATGCCACGCGGTTGTGTGACTAAGGAGATTTGTGCCATGAAGACGATGAAAGGCCCCGGAATTTTCCTCGCCCAGTTCCTGCGGGACGAGCCGCCGTACGACAACCTTCAGAACATCGGCCAGTGGGTCGCCGACTTGGGCTACAAGGGCGTCCAGATCCCCACGTGGGACCCGCGCGTGATCGATCTCGACCAGGCGGCCCGATCCAAGACCTACTGCGACGACTTCAAGGGCAGGTTGCACAGTATCGGCCTGGAGATCACGGAGCTGGCCGCACACTTGCAGGGTCAGGTCCTCGCCATGCATCCGGCCTACGAAGTCGCCTTTCAGGCCTTCTATCCGAAAGGACTGAGCGACAAGCAGCGGGCCAAGTGGGCCACCGACCGGCTGAAGAAGGCCATCGCGGCCTCCGCCAACCTCGGCCTGGGCAGTGTCCCGGTCCTGTCGGGCGGGTTTGCCTGGCACATGGTCTACCCCTGGCCGCAGCGGCCGCCGGGACTGGTGGAGCAGGCCTTCGAGGAGCTCGCCCGGCGCTGGACGCCGGTCCTCGACTACGGCCGGGACAAGGGCGTCGTGGTCTCCTACGAGCTGCATCCCGGCTCCGATCTCTTCGACGGCGCCACCTTCGAGCGGTTCCTGGCGGTCCTGAACGGCCACCCCGCCGCCTGCATCAACTACGACCCCAGCCACTTCCTCCTCCAGCAGCTCGACTACTGCGAGTTCATCCGGCTCTACGGCGACCGCATCAAGTCCTTCCACGTGAAGGACGCGGAGTTCCAGCCCTCGGGCCGCGTCGGCGTCTACGGCGGCTACGAGTCCTGGGCCCGGCGGGCCGGACGCTTCCGCTCGCTCGGCGACGGCCAAGTCGACTTCAAGCGGGTCTTCACCCTGCTGACCGAAGCCGGCTACGCCGGCTGGGCCGTCCTGGAGTGGGAATGCTGCATCAAGAGTCCCGAGCAGGGCGCCCTCGAAGGTGCCATCTTCATCGCCCAGCAGATCATCGAGGCCACCGAGGTCGCCTTCGACGATTTCGCCGGCGGCAAAGCGGATACCAAGACGAACAAGAGGATCCTCGGCCTGGCCTGACGCGACAGGCCGACCGCGAATCGTTCTCCCGGAAGGAGGTAACGACCGATGCGACGAAGCACTATTGCTGGTACTGCGTTTCACCAGCTCCGAGACGATCGAGAGAGATTGCCGCGCTCGGCGAGCCTCGCTCGCAATGACATACGACCTTCAGTTATGTCATTGCGAGGCCCGACGTGCAGCGGCGCTTCGCCCCGAGGGCGACGAAGCAATCTCAACCCACCGCACGGGAGACTGCTGCGCGTCGCTCGCAATGACATGCAGGGGGTCTCTGTGCTGTTGGAGGCTCTTACGGGCGTTGTGCTTGCCGCCGCAGTGCTGATGGAATTGCCGGCGGTCGCGCGGGCGACGGCGTCGAGTGCGCCGGCCGCGGTGAGCATCACCCCGGCCGACCACGAGGGCCGGCCGCAACTCAAGATCGCCACCCCGCGCGCCACCTGGTTCTACGACGAGGCCGGCGGCGGGTTTTCGCGCCTGATCGACGCCGACGGCCGCGATTGGATCTCCTTCAGCAAGGACCCGCTGACCAAGTTCCCGGACGGGGCTGCCGCGGGATTTCGCGGCTTGGGCAATCTCGTCTACGGCCGCGACAACCCGGACGCCGGCGCGGGACATCCCGGCTTCGACCGCTGCGAGTCCGCCGTGGTCGCCCCGAACGCGATTCGCACGGTGAGCCGCTCGGGCCA
>VGYL01000136.1 GCA_016872975.1 Planctomycetota bacterium | reverse complement strand
GATGGTCTTGCTTGTCCGCCATCGGCAAGACCTGCGCAAAGCCTTCGGCCTTGCCGCTGCCACCCACCCAGACTGTTACCCGGGTCTGAACCAGGCCGAGAAATTCCGCCGCGAGTTTACCCGGATCGTCCGCAAACGGCGCCCATATCAAGATTCCCGGGCACAAGCCCTTGCGGCGCCGGGCGGACTATCGGACGCACGCTTGCGACTGCGCCACGCGGATCTCCCGGAGCAGGTCCAGTACCTCCCTGTGGCTGGGCAGACTGAACTTCGCACAGGAATGACGGTTGCCGACTCGGATCGAGCAGGCCGAGCCGGGCAGGATGCGGAAGAGATCCTCGTCCGTCCAGTCATCCCCGATGGCAAGCAGGAAATCGGCCGTGTCCTTCGGCAGAAAGGACATGGCGGCGGCGCCTTTGTTGATGCCGCCGCAGCGGACTTCCACGACTTTGTGCCCCTGCTGCACCTGGACGTCGATATTGGCCGTGAAACTCACCAGATCGTCCACCAACTCTTTGACGCAGGCGGAAGCCAGCTCGGGGTCCGCGCGGCGATAGTGCCACGCGACGGAGTACTGCTTCTCCTCGACAAAGGCGCCCCCAAGCCGATCGGCATAGGTTTGCAGGATCGGCAGGAGGTCGGGCTTCCAATCGTTGCCCAACGGCCGGGCCTGCCGCCAGGTGCGGTTCCGCGGCTTGATCCACGCCCCGTGCTCGGCCACCAGCGCGACGTCCAGACCGCCAAACCAGTCGTCCATCGTGTCCTTGTCGCGGCCGCTGATCAAAATGACGTCGAGGCTGGGGCCTTGGGAGAGCGTCTGCAGGAGCGCCAGGAGGTCCTGGGTGGGCCGGACGTCCTTGGGATTGTCGGCAAACGACACCAGGGTGCCGTCGTAGTCGAGAAAGATCGTGCCGTGTCCGGCCTGGCCCAATTGCTGGAGGAGCTTTCGCCGGGCTACAGGGTCCAACAGCCGGGCCTGCAGGCGTTCCTGTTCCGCCTTGACTTCGCCCAACTGACACAGAAAATCGTCCGCCCAGCGGATCACGTCATAGCGCCGGAGACGATCCTGCATGATCTCGTTGCGGCGGATCTGCTCCGGCTCGGGCATCTCCAGGGCCATCTCCAGGGCGGCGGCAATCTCCGCGACGCTGTTGGGGTTGACGCTGATCGCTTCCGCCAGCTCTTTGGAGGCCCCGGTCATCTCGCTGACGATCAGGACCCCGGTCCCGTCCGTCCGGCTCGCCAGGTACTCCTTGGCCACGAGGTTCATCCCGTCCCGTAACGGCGTCACCAGGGCCACGTGGCTGCTGGCGTACAGGGACACCAGCGGCTCGAACGGCAGGTACCGGTACTGGTACAGCACCGGGGTCCAGCCGACGCTGCCGAACTTGCCGTTGATCTTGCCGACCAGCTCATCGATCTGCCGCTTGATCTCCTGGTACTGGTCCACGCCGATCCGCGAGGGCACGACCACCAGGACGAGGACCGCCTTTTTGCGCCAGTGCGGATTCTGTTCGAGAAACAGCTCGTACCCTTGCAGACGGTTGAGGATACCCTTGGTGTAGTCGAGCCGGTCCACGGACAGGATCATCTTGAGCGGCGCCTCGCTCGTCGCCGGGGCCGGGTCGCCCGCGCCGGCGGTCTCCGCGCGGGTCAAGGGCGAGGGGTGCGCGACCAGCGCCGCGACCCGCCCGGCCGCCGCCTGGAACTTCTCGAAATCGACGCCCATCGGGAACGTATCGACCTTGGCCAGGTGATTGGGCAGGAGAATCCGGCCCATGTTGTGCTCATGGCCGAGCACGCGCAGGACGCTGTGCAGAAAATGCTGGGTGTAATCGTGGGTGTGGAAGCCGATCAGATCCGCCCCCAGCAGCCCTTCCAGGAGCTCGGCCCGCCATGCTTTCGGCAGCAGCCGGAAGATCTCGAAGGACGGAAACGGGATGTGCAGGAAGAACCCGATCGTGGCGTCGGGCCGCTGCCGGCGCAGCAGGTGCGGCAGCAGCATGAGATGGTAATCGTGAATCCAGACCACGTCCCCGGGCTGCACCAGCGGGGCCACGGCCTCGCAGAAAATGCGGTTCACGCACCGGTAGTGGGCGTAGAAACTCTCCTCGCAGACGGCGTACGATGGGAAGTAGTGGAACAGGGGCCAAATTGTCTTGTTGCAGAACCCATGGTAGAACTGGTCCATGGAGCGGTCCGAGAGGAACACCGGGTGCGCGTGGAAGCCGGCGAGCGTCTCGCGCACGAGGGCCTGTTGGGCCGGATCGTCCACCGCGACGCCGGGCCAGCCGATCCAGCGGTACTGCGGGCCCGTAAAGGACGAGCCCCGCAGGGAGTCCAGGTAGGCGCTGATGCCGGAAACCAGGCCGCCCGCCCCCTCGCGGAACAGCAACTGACCCTCCTCTTCGACGGTCACGATGGGCAGCCGGTTGGACACAATCAACAATCTCATTGGGCGCAATCCTTTCTGCGAAACTCCCCGTGACCGGTATTCCATTATAGCACCTGTCCTCGCCGGCGACAACCCCCTTTCTCCCGGCCGGGCCCGCGGGGGGTACATGACCGTTCCTGCGCGGGTGTCCCGGCCCGGTCCCGACCGCCGCCGGAAAAGGGGACATTCTACTTTTCCCCTTCCGGGAGGGAAAAGTAGAATGTCCCCTTTTCCTTTACCGTGCCGGGACCGAAGATCCGTTGCCCCGGAGGCGCGCAAGAACGGTCATGCACCCGCCCCCGGGACGCGTGCGGGCGCGCGACTCCGTTTTGCAGGGGCAGACGGCACTGGCCCGAAAGCCCTGGTTTGTCGTGTGCTCGCAAGAGCATACAAGGAACGCACAGAAGCCTCCCCGGCAAACAGGGACGCACGGCGCCACCAGGGTCTCCCGGGCCCCGAGGACTCTCAGCCACCGGTCCCCAGACCGATCACCGCGGCAAAGCGTCCGGCGGCGTCCCCCTCGCACCAGGTCGTTGTAACAGATCGTGCACAGGCCGGCCACATGAATGGACCCGGCCGCCAGACCGGCCCGCGCCAGGGCACAGGCATTGGCGCGCCACAGATCGAAATGGAGCGGCCCGGCGTGGGCGGCCGCGGCGCCGGCGGCCCGACCGTGCGAGCCGGGAGCGCCCACGGCCTGTTCGACCAGTGCCACGGCGCGCGGCCGGGGCCGGGCGCTCTCGGCCAGGCGGAAGAACGACGCCGCGTGCGGTCCGATGTCCCGGAGGGCCGCCGCGCGGACGTCCGCGCCGACCTCATAGCAGCACGGCCCGGCCGAGGGACAGACACACGCCACCAGGTCGCTCGGATCGCAGCCCCGCTCGGCCATCCGACGCACCACGGCCGACGTGATCCCCGCCACCGTCGCCCGCCAGGAAGCATGGGCGAACCCCACGGCGCGACCGCCGCGATCGGCAATCAGAATGATCGGACAATCGCCGCTCTTGCCCACCAGGGCCAAGTCCTTGGCGGTGGTGACCAGCCCGTCGGCGAATCCGGCACAACCGCCCGCGGCGGCCTCCACGACAGCGCCGCCGTGCACCTGCTCCAGAAAGGCCGCCTCCTGCAAATCGAGGACGCGGGTGATCTCCCGGCCGGCAGTGACGGGGTCGCGCCGGACCTGCTGCACGTCCGGCCCGCGCCGCGTGGTCACGAGGTGGGTCATGCCGATGGCCTCCAGTGCCGCAAAGCGGCCCACCTGCCAGCCATTCGCCAGTCGTTCCAGCCGAAAACCCCCGTCCGAATACGTGTAGGCATCCACCATTCCTGGCCTCCTGTGCATCCTTCGACCACGGTCACGTTACACCCCATAAGTGAAACGCATCATACACGATCCGGCGGCACGGGCCAAGCCTTTTGCCGGCCACTGGAACATTTCCGTCCGCAAGGACACGATCGGAGGCCGGAAATGATGACCGTGGAACCGGCTGCGCCGGAAGACCTTTCGGACCCGCCTAATGAGTTTTGACGAGCAAGTTCGGTAATGTGTAGGGTGGGGCTTGCCCCACCGCTTTCCTTGGGTCCGGCTTCCCGGTGGGGCAAGCCCCACCCTACAACCACACGTTGCCCGGCGCGAGGCACATCGGCGAAACGACGGGTGCGGCGCGATTACCGGTTTTGTCCGTCGAAGTTCATAAGGCGGAACTCCAAACGGGGCCTTGACACTGCCACCCGTGTTCGGACTTTGCGTTTGTCCTGGCGGAAAGACAGGCGGGGCTTGCCAGATGAGCGGCGGACTATAGAATACGGCGATGCAAGAGCTAAAGAATCAGATTCTGTGCGGGGATTGTGTAGAGGTCTTGCGGCGGGCGCAGGCGCCGTTTGCGGACCTGGTCTTTGCCGATCCGCCGTTCAATATCGGGTACAAGTACGACAAGTACCACGACGAGAAAGCGCATACGCAGTACCTCGCCTGGACGCGGGCCTGGATCGGCGAGTGCGTCCGCCTGCTGAAGCCGCAGGGGTCGATCTACATCGCCATCGGGGACGAATACGCCGCGCATATCAAGCTCATTCTCGAAGATGAGCTGAGACTCACGATGCGCAATTGGATCGTCTGGCACTACACCTTCGGCCAGCAGACCAAGAACAAGTTCGCCCGTTCGCACACGCACATCCTCTATTTCGTAAAGGACGCGAAGAGTTTCGTGTTCAACGATGACGTGGTGCGTGTGATCTCGGATCGACAGAAGAAATACTGCGACCGGCGGGCGAATCCCGACGGCAAGATGCCCGACGACGTCTGGAACGAATATCCCAGAGTCTGCGGCACGTTTCTCGAGCGGACGGGCTTTCCCTGCCAGATGCCGGAGAGCCTGCTGGCGCGGATCATCCGGGCCAGCTCGAACGAGGGGGATTGGGTGCTTGATCCCTTCTGCGGGTCGGGCACGACGGCCGCCGTGGCGCACAAGCTGAAGCGCACCTACACCACCATCGATCTCTCGGAGGCGTATGCCGAGGCGGCGCGCGAGCGCATCGCCCGCTCCGAGGGCCTGCCCGTGGAGGGCAACGGCTCGGATTGGCCCGAGCATGCCGATGCCGAGCTGAAATGGCTGTACGGCGAGAACAAGATCCCGGTCGCCCAGCTCTGCGAGAATCGGCCGCTGCTGTCGCTGTTCACGAAGAAACTCAACGGGCGGCTGCAAAAGAAGCAGCCCTATACGATCAAGGAAGTCAGCACGCGGCTGAATCGCCTGGGGAGCCAACTCAGCCCGCTCGACAAGACGAGCAGCGTGCGAAGGGAGGCGTCATCGCTTGAGGAATAGGAAGCCTCCGGCCACCGTGAAAACAGAAGACAGAAGACCGAGGACGGAGAGCAGAGGACAGACCACGGCGCCGCCCTCCGCCCTCTGTGCTCCGTCATCCGAAAAGGGCCTGCCTTGGGGCTTGGTCGGCTTTGTCCTCAGCGGTCTGTTGCTGACGGTCATTCAGGCGCCGATCGACTGGTCGTTCGTGGCATGGGTGGCCCTGGCGCCGTTTGCGCTGGCGTGCGCGCCACAGGTCCGGCCGCGTACGGTGGCGCTGATGGCCTTCGGTGTCGGGTACCTCTACTGGCTGGTCAACGTCTACTGGATCATGCCGATCACGAAGATCGGCTGGTTGGGGATGGGGTTATACCTGTCGCTGTTCTGGCTGCTGCCGGCCTTGGCCGTGCGCTGGGCACGGGTCAAGGGGTTCCCGCTGTTTCTCGCCCTGCCGATCCTGGTGGTCGGATGGGAGCGGCTGCAAGGGTTCCCGATGGGCGGGTTCTACTGGCGGTTCCTGGGCCATAGCCAATATCAGAATCTGGCGGTGCTCCAGGTGGCCGACCTCGTCGGAGCGGCGGGGGTCTCGTTCGTCGTGGCGATGGTCAATGGGCTGAGTGTGGATTTGGTCCTCTTCATCCGCCAGCGTAGGGTGGGGCTTGCCCCACCATTGCCCGCGCCCTCGGAGACCTCGGTGGGGCAAACCCCACCCTACGGACTCGTCGCTGGTCGCTCGTCGCTCGGACAGGACGAGAGTCGAGAGCCGCGGACCGGGCGACGAGCGACGATGATCGTCGGTGCGGTGGCGACGGTCCTCGTCGTCGCGGCAACCATTCTCTATGGCCACTGGCGGTTGGGGCAGACGCGAGAAGTGGTGACCGAGGGGCCGCTGGTCGCGTCGCTGCAGTCGAATGTGCCGCAGTCCATCAAACGGAGCCACGAGAAGAGCGCGGATATGTTCCAGGAGCTGATGGACAAGAGCCAGACCGCCCTGGCCGCGGGGGCGGAGCTGATCGTCTGGCCGGAGACGATGGTTCAGGGCCTGCTCGACCCGGCCTTATGGGCCTATCTCGACGGCGACCTCGACGAGGACAAGGCCTTCCACCAGGCCCTCATCGAGCACGCCAGGGACAAGGCTCACGTTCTGGTCGGCGCCCACGGGGCGGAGATCATGAGGGATTCATCCGGCGAACCATACCTGGGCAGCTTCAACTCCGCCTATTTCTACCGGCCGGACGGGACCCGCGACCCCGGACGCTATGACAAGATCCACTTGGTCCTCTTCGGCGAGTACATTCCCTTCAAGAGGCAGATCCCCTGGCTTTTCGAGCGGCTCAAGCTCTTTCTGCCCCAAGGCTGGAACCCGAACTACTCGCTCGAGCACGGCACCCGCTACATCCTCTTCGAGATGGCCCGCCCTGCCGTAGGGGCGGGCCCCCGTGCCCGCCCAGAGGAATCAGGGCAACCACAGGGGGTTGCCCCTACGAGTCCGCCATCCGCCATCCGCCGTCCGCAATCACAACCGAATTCTCCTCACCGTTTCGCAGTCATTATTTGCTACGAGGACACGATCCCTTATGTCGCGCGGAACTTCGCCCTCGATGCGCAGGGCCGCAAGCAGATCGACTGGCTGGTCAATATCAGCAACGATGGGTGGTTCGTCCAGTTCGAGACGGACCCGCCCCGGGTGCTGCCCAGTGCGGAACTGCCGCAACATGCCGCTATTTGCGCGTTCCGAGCAGTGGAAAACCGCCTGGCCATCGTCCGCAGCGTCAATACGGGGATCAGTTGCCTGATCGAGTCCACCGGGCGAATCCGGGACGGTTACATTGCCGGCAGCGACAATCTTCCCCGCCGGGCGATGGAGAGGACCGCTATGGCTGGATGGTTCCTCGACCGGTTGCCGATAGATAGAAGAGTGACCTTCTACACCCGCCACGGCGAATGGTTCGCCAACGGTTGTGCGGCCCTGTTCGTGGCGGCCCTCGCCTGGCCGCTCACCATGCGGCTGCTGGGGCGGCGGACGAAGGTCTGACGCGTTTTTTTCTTTGGGGGAAGTGCGGAATGGACATCGTGGACGGCATGGACCTTGTGGACTCGGTGGGCAGCGTGAGGCCGGCCCCGCGTCCACTACGTCCACCCCGTCCATTCCGTCCACCGTTCTGGCCCCTGATCCTGGGCCTGGCCCTGCTCCCGCTCCTTGGCTGCGAGCAGCCGGCCCAACGGCCTCGGCTCCCCGCCGAACCCGCGCCGGTACCCGGACCCGAGGCGCCGGTCAGCGGCGATCTGCCGGCCCAGGCCCGCCAGATTGTCCTGGACGGGCTGGCCGATGCCGACCCACAGATCCGCGCCAACGCCGTCGAGGTCGTGGCCTCGACCCGGGCCATCCCGTTGATGCCGAACGTGCAGAAGCTGCTGGCCGATCCGGTGGTCCCGGTTCGATTCGCGGCGCTTCTGGCGGTTGGGGACTTGGAGTATGCCCCGGGCAAGAACGCTGTCGCCCCCCTGCTCAATGACGCGAACCCGAATATCCGGATCGCGGCGGCGTACGCCCTGAGCCGGCTGGGCCAGCCGGATTATTATAAGGAGATCTGCAATGCCGTGGCCAGCAGCGACCAGACGGTACGCGCCAACGCGGCCCTCCTGCTCGGCAAAAGCGGCCGCAAGGACAGCATTCGCTTTCTTTATTGGACGTTGCAGCGGGACGACTCCTCCGACATGGTCGTCCTGCAGACCGCCGAGGCCATCGCCATGCTGGGCGACCACCGCATCTACCGCAAGCTCTGGACGAGGCTGATCAGCGCCTACGCGGACGACCGCGTGATCGGCGTCCGGGCCATGGGCGCCCTCGGGACCGATGAGGCCAAAAGCGCGATCGTCACCATGCTCGACGATAAAGTCCCGGAGGTCCGCCTGGCGGCCGCCGAGCAGCTTGGCAGGCTGGGCGACTCCGGCGGAGAGGCGGAAGTACTGGCCGTTTTCGAAAAGAACCAGATGGCCGGCCTGGACGCCCTGAGCCGGCAGCGCGTGAAGATCCTGGCGGCCTTGGCCATCGGAGAGATCGGCACAGCGCCGCTCATGAAGTACCTACCCCAACTGCTGCACGATTCCTCGAAAATCGTGCGTCTGGCCGCCGCCAAGGCCGTTTTGCGACGGAACATGCAGAAACCGGGATCGTAATGCCGTCCCCTGAAAGTCCCACCAATGCAGTAGTATATCTCTTCGCCCCGTTGGCGCGGAGATGGGAGGCCCCGGCCGGGTTCTATTTGGGCGATTTAGGAAAAATAACTTGACCTTCGCGGACCAAAAGCGTAAAATCATGCTAGGCAGATGTAATACCGGGATTGGGGCAGGACGGTGAAGTCCTCCGCTGGAATGGGGCCCTGTTCGTTGCTCTTTTCGGTGCCGTCCCAACGTCCGATAGGACCGGGTATTCTGGAACTGCTAGTGCATGCGGATTGGTGAAAGGAGCCTGTCTTGAGTACGCTTACCAAGGTTCTGATCGTCTTGTTGACCATCTTCTCCATCTTCCTGTGTGGCATAGTGGTCACGTACGCCGCCACCGCGGAGAACTATCGGCAGACCGCGGACACCACCGGCCAGCAACTGAGGTCGGCCAAGGCGACGCGGGAAAGTGCGGAGCGGGCCAAGGAAGAGGCGGACAAGAACGTGGAGGCGACCAAGGCCGACTTGGGCGCCAAACTCGCCGCCCGCGACAGCGAGATCACGCGGCTCAGGGCGGATCTGGAGAACGCCAAGCGGACGAACGACCAGCTCCAGGTAAAGGTGGCGAGCATGGCGGATGTCATGGCCAACACCAGCGCCGCGGTGAAACAGCAGACGACGCTCCATGAGGCCGCGCAGCAGAGGGTACAGGCCCTCGAAGCCGAGCGGACCCGGAACGAGAAGGAGTTGGCGGAGACCAGCCAGGCCCTGCTGGAGAAGGTAACGATCATTGTCCAGCATGAGGACACGATTCGGCGTCTGACCCAGGAGAACCAGGAGTTGGGGAACCGGCTGAATCAATCCCTGGTGCAGTACGGCAAGACGGCCACGCGGCCGCCGACCACGGTGGCTCCGGGCAGTCCGACGGCCCAGCCGGTGCGGCCGGTCACCCCGATCGCTTCGCCGACGAAGAATCTCGGCCTCAACGGCCAGATCAACATGGTGGACCTCCGCAGCCGCCTGGTGGAGATCTCCATCGGGGCGGCCGCCGGGGTCCGGTCGGACATGACGTTCCACGTTACGCGCGGGGACCGGTGGGTGGCCACCCTGCTGATCCTGGAAGTCGCGCCCGACAAAGCGGTGGGCATCCTGGACCTCGTGCAGTCGGGCCTGCAGCCGCAAGCGGGTGATAGGGTAACCACGAATCTGTAACCGAGCGCGGCCGGGGCCGGCTCTGCCGAGCGAGGCGCTTCGCAGAGCCCCGTCGCCGCCTGCCGCCGGGAGGTTGTTAGTCTATGAGTCCGATGCCTCAACCACGCGGAGGGAAGATCGCGGCGCCCAGCGACCTGTACACGGCCATCCTGGCCCTGGCGGTCGGGGTCCTTGTGGCGACCGCGGCGTACGTTACCTACGCCTGTTACCTGCGTTACGACACGGTTTTTGGCATGCGTTAGCGAGATTGTCCTTGACGGCGCCGCCCGCCGGCACGCACAATATCCAATGGCAGTCTGTGAAAGGAGTCGCCTGTGCTGTTGGACGCAATTCTTGGCCTTTTCAGCATGGACATGGGGATCGACCTCGGTACCTGTACCACGCTGGTTTGTGTGCGCGACAAAGGCATTGTCCTGAACGAGCCCTCCGTCGTCGCCGTCCGCAAGGGGACCAATATTGTCCTCAATGACGGCGAGGCCGTCGGCCTGGTCGCGCGCGAGATGCTGGGCAAGACGCCCGGCTCGATCAGCGCCATCCGTCCCCTGAAAGACGGCGTGATCAGCGACTTCGAAGTGACCGAGAAGATGCTGAGCTACTTCATCCACAAGGTCCACGGCCGGGGCCGGCTGGTCAGTCCGCGCGTGGTGATCGCGGTGCCCAGCGGCATCACCGCGGTGGAGCGCCGGGCCGTGATCGACAGCGCCGAGCGCGCCGGCGCCCGCAAGGTCTTTCTCGTCGATGAGCCCATGGCCGCCGGCATCGGGGCGGGCCTTCCCATCACCGAGCCGACCGCCTCGATGATCGTCGACACCGGCGGCGGCACCACGGAAGTGGCCATCATGTCGCTGGCCGACATCGCCACCGCCACCTCGATCCGCATCGGCGGCGACGACATGGACGAGGCGGTCATCAACCACCTCAAGCGCACCTACAATCTCCTGATCGGCGAAGCCCGCGCGGAGAAGGTCAAGATCCAGATCGGCTCGGCCGCCCCGCTGGAGGAAGAGCTGACGATGGAGGTGGCCGGACGCGACACGATCTCCGGCCTGCCGCGCAAGATCGTCGTCACCAGCGAGGAGATCCGCGAGGCGTTGAAGGACCCGGTTTCGCAGATCATCGACGCCGTCACCACGACCCTGGAGCGGGCCGAGCCGGAACTGGCGGCCGACCTCATCGACAACGGCATCTGCATCTGCGGCGGCGGCTCCCTCCTGCGCGGCATGGACAAGATGTTGGGCAACGCCACGGGCCTGCACGTCTTCCGGGCGGAAGACCCCCTCAGTTGTGTGGCCCGCGGCACGAGCGTATATCTGGAAAACCTGGAGCTGTGGAAAGACACGATGGACCACAGCGAACGCGGGTATGATTAGCGGCAAACAGTCATGACGAAGAGACGGGCCAGCCAATCCAAGGGCATGCTTTTCACCGGCGGCATGCTGGTGGGACTGATCTTTCTGTTCCTGGTCCCCCGCGACGCCAGCGGCCGGCTGCAGCTCGCCTATGCGCGGGTGTTCCGCTGGCCGCTGACGCTCGGCGGCGGCGTCGTGCGGGTCTCGCACACCACGTCCCAGGCGCGCACCGTCAGCCCGAAAGAGCACGCCGAGGCGCTCCAGGCCGTGCAGCAGCTCCGCAACCAGTCCGCCAACCTGCAAGCGCAGCTCCAGGAAGCCACCCGGCAGATCGAACTGCTCACCCGCCTGAAGGCCCGGCCGGGACTGGAGCGCATGCAGCCCATTCCCGCGAAAGTCATCGGTATGCCCATGCAGGATGAGCTGACGATCGGCCAGGGCCTCGAGAGCGGCGTGGCCGTCGGCCAGTACGTGCTGAGTCTGACGGAAGCCCGTATCGACGAGCAGAGCGTCATCGGCGTCGTCTCGGCCGTCTATGCC
>VGYL01000135.1 GCA_016872975.1 Planctomycetota bacterium | reverse complement strand
GCGTTTTTTTGGCCTGGTTCAGACCCGGGTAACAGTCTGGGTGGGTGGCAGCGGCAAGGCCGGAGGCTTTGCGCAGGCCTTGCCGATGGCGGACAAGCAAGACCATCGGCAAGCTCCGAAGACTGCGCTTGCCGCTGCCACCCGTTCTCTGTTACCCGAGAAGACTGTTTCTTGAACCAGGCCGTTTCTTTTCCGGCAGGAAGGCGACTACGGCGTGCGGCCGCACGGCTCGGAACCCCTGGGTCGTGTGCCCCGGGGGATCAGGAGCCTGTCGCTGCCCACCATGGCTGAGAATACGCGGACGTCGAAGGCCCGTTCGATCTCCTCAGGAATGAGGATGTCCGCAGTTCTGCCGATACGGTAGGAGGGGGACTCGGCCGGCCGACGGTCGGGGGTGTACAGGAGCAGGGTTTCCTCGCAGTACTGGGCGGCCAGGTTGAGGTCATGGGTGATGGCGACGAGGGTCGTGCCCTTCTCAATCTGGATGGACTTCAACAGGTCGTAGATCTTGACCTGGTGCTTCAAGTCCAGGAAGGAGGTCGGCTCGTCGAGCAGCAGGATCGGGGTGTCCTGGGCGAGGCCCCGGGCGATGAAGACCCGCTGGCGCTCGCCCGCGCTGAGGCTGCCCAGCGTCCGCGAGGCAAAGGCGGTCGTGTCGGTGAGCTCCAGGGCCCGCAGGGCCAACTCTCGGTCGGTCTTGCTCTCAAAGCCCAGCCGGCCAAAGTAGAGCGTTCGGGCCATCAGGACGGTTTCCAGCACGGAGAACCCGAAGGCGGGTACGAACTCCTGCCGGACCACGGCGACCTTTCGGGCGGTGATTTGTACGGGGCAGGAGCATAGATCCACCCCCGCCAGGAGGACCCGGCCGGACTGGGGCTTGAGCAGACCGGCCAGGAGGTTGAGCAGGGTGCTTTTGCCGGCTCCGTTAGGCCCGGCGATGGCCAGAAACGTCCCTGCCCGGACCTCGAAGCTGACGTCCCGCAGGACCGGCCTGTCGTGGCGATAGCCAAACGTAACATGTTGTGCCTGAATCGCGGAGGTCATGCCAGCCAATACACCTTTCTGCTGTACCGGATCAGCAGGATCAGGAAGAAGGGGCCGCCCATGATGGCGGTGATGACCCCAACCGGCAACTGGGCCGGCGCCACGATGGTGCGGGCGATGGTATCCGCCACGACCAGGAACATGGCGCCCAGCAGGCTGCTCAAAGGCAGCAGTTGGCGGTGGTCCGGCCCGAACACGATCCGCACGGCGTGCGGAATGATCAGACCCACGAAGCCGATGAGACCGCTGAGGCTGACCGCGACCGCCGTGATGAAGGCCGCGAGGGCAAAGGCGGCCAGTTCGATCCTCTCCACCGGGACGCCCACGCTCCGGGCGTCCTGAGAGCCGACGCTGATGATGTTGAGCTGCGGACCGAGGAAGAACAGGCCGACAAGGCCCGCCACGATGCCGCCGCCGCCGACCCAGAGGACGAGGAAATCCTCCTCGGTCATGTTGCCCATGAGCCAGAAGATCGTCGCGTAGAGATGCTGGCTCTGGGCGACGGAGGTCAGGAACATGATCAGGGCCGAGAGGAAGGCGTTGACGACGACGCCGGCCAGGAGCAGGCCGGTGACATGATACTTGCCCGCGCTGCGGCCGATGCCCCAGACCAGCCAGACCGTCCCGAGGGCTCCGAGGAAGGCGAACAAGGCGATGGGAGAGCGTCCCCACAGCGTCCAAGTGAGGCCGCTGAGAATGGCGACGATCACCCCCAGGCCGGCCCCGCTGGAGATCCCGAGAATGTACGGGTCCGCCAGGGGATTGCGCAGCAGCGCCTGGAAGACCACCCCCGCGCCGGCCAACGCCGCACCCACCAGGGCCGCCAGGATGATCCGCGGAACCCGGATTCGGAAGAAGATCTCGTAATCCGGATTGGGCGCGGCGGCACTCGTCGAGACGCTTGCGACCGACTTCAGGGAGATGGTCTGGGGACCAACCAGCGAGCAGGCGAGCATCACCAGGACCAGCAGCGTGGCGACGACGCCGGTCCGGAACAGCAGTCTTCCTGGCGAAAGGGTCCCCGGCACTTCTCACTCTCCCGGCGGCTGCGGCCGCAGGCATCGGGCGATCTCCTCGAGTCCCGCGCACAACCGGGGACCGAGGCGTGAGACCAGATCACCATCGATCACGTAAATCCGCCCGCTCGCGACGGCCGGAACATTCGTATACTTGCGCCAATAGGAAACCGCCTGTCGGTGCTGCGCGTCCAGGTTGCCCGGGATCATCGTCGGCTCGATGATGACCTCGGGTCCGGCCGCGATCACCTGCTCGGCCCCGATCGGCGGGTACTTGTGCAGCGTCGGGCCGATGGCATTCTCGCCGCCGGCCAACTCGATCATCTCGTTGATGAACGTCTCGCGCCCGGCGACCCGCAGCGGCTCGCGCTGGACCACCCAGAGCACTTTCGTCCGGGGCCGGCCCGCCGTCGCCGTCTGGAGACGATGAATCGCGGCCTCGATATTCTCCGACAGCTCCTGGGCTCGGCCTTCGACGCCCGCGGCCGCACCGATAGCCGTGATGGCATGGAAGAGACCCTCGACGCTTTCGATCTCGACGCTCAGACACTCGTACCCGATTCGCTGGAGCCGCCGGGCCAGGTCCTTCTGTTGCGCAAAGGTCAACGTCACGACGAGGTCCGGCCGGGTCGCAATGACGGCCTCGATGTTGGGCTGCCAGAAGGTGCCGACTTTGGGCTTGGGCACAGCGGCGGGGGGGTAGTCGCTATCGAGCGTGACGCCGACAATTCGGTCGTCCAGTCCGAGCGCAAAAAGAGCTTCCGTAAGATCCGGCGCCATCGAGACGATTCGGGCAGGGAAAAGGGGACATTCTACTTTTTCGCCATGCTCCGACGAAAAAGTAGAATGTCCCCTTTTCCCGAGCAGCGCATATCCGCCTGCCAGCCACAGGGTCAGCGCGGTCAATAGCAGCCACCATCTGCCCATCATGTCCTCTTGAACTGTTTCTCCAACTCGCCGAGCGAGAACCGGATCGTCGTCGGCCGTCCGTGCGGGCAGCGGCTGGTCGATTCGAACCGCCGGCGCTCGGCGAGCAACTCCTGGATCTCGCTGTCGGTGAGCCGTTGGCCTGCCTTGATCGCCGCTTTGCAGGCGGCCATGCTCACGAGATCGTTGAGGAGATCCTGTTTCGATACCGCGTTGCCCCGCTCGACCAGGGTGTCGAGCAGGTCCTGGACGAATTCGGCGGGCGCGACGCTTGCCAGCAGGGTGGGGAAGGTCTGCACGGCGTATGTTCTCGGGCCGAACGGCGTCAGCTCGATCCCCAACTGGGCCAACAGGTCGGCGTGGGCCTCGATCGCCCCCGCCTGAGCATCCGTCACCTCGATGCTCTCCGGCAGCAGGAGCCGCTGCGATTCGAGGCTCTCGCGCTGCAGCCGTCGCTGCAAGGTCTCGTAGAGCATGCGCTCGTGCAAAGCGTGCTGGTCGATGATGACGAAGCCATCCTCGGTTTGCTCGACGATATAGCTGTCGTGGATCTGGATATACCGGCTGTCCGGCTCGGGACCCGCAACGCGGGACTCCGGATTCGGGTCACGCGCCACGGGCCACGGCTCGCGGGCTTTGCGATCGGGTCCCCGCTGCGCGCCGTGGCCTTCCGGGCGCAAGTCGAATTGCTGCTGGTGCTGGGAGGGCCGGTGTTTCTTGAAGAATTCCGCCATCGCCTCGGCGATCTGCTGTCGTCGGGCCGGTGGGCCGGCGACCTCGCCGCTCACGCCGGCCGGCGGCTCGGAAGGCAACTGGGCGGGCAGGTTCAGGTCCGTGCCGAGCAGTTGCTCCCGCAGGACGCCCAGGACCTGGGAGTGGACCAGGTTGGCGTTGTAGAACCGCACCTCGATCTTCGTCGGATGGACGTTCACGTCGTAGTCGTCGAACGGCATCTCGATGAAGAGGAACACCACGGGGAAGCGGTTGGCCTCCAGCATCCCGCGGTAGGCCTCTTTGATGGCATGCGAGATGAACTTGTCGCGGATGTACCGGCCGTTCAGAAACGTGTACTGGAACTGGTTGCTCGTGCGCGAGACGCTGGGCCGGCCGAGCAACGCGCGGATGCGGATGCGTTTCTCGTCGCTCTGGGTTTCGATCAGATCGCCGGGCTGGCTCAGCAACATCGGGAACAACTGCGCGACCCGTTCCTTGAGGCTGTCGGTCTTCGGCAGGCGATACAACTCCCGGCCGTTGTGGGTCAACGTCAGGTCCAGATGCGTCTGGGGCAGGGCGATCCGGGCGAACTGCTCGCTGATGTGGCCGATCTCGGTATTGGCCGCCCGCAGGAACTTCCGCCGGGCCGGGGTCTTGTAGAAGAGGTCGCGGACCTGGATCGTCGTGCCGAAGTCGCCGCTGCATGGGCTGACGGGACCTTTCGCGCCGCAGTCGATCTCGATACAGTGGGCTTGGTCGGAGTCGCGCGTCCGGCTGACGGTCCGGACCCGGGCGACGGAGGCGATGCTGGCCAGGGCTTCGCCGCGAAAGCCCAGCGTGGCAATGTTGTGCAGATCCTCGACCCCTTTGATCTTGCTCGTCGCGTGGGATTCGAAGGCGTTGGCCAGGTCCTGGGCGTCCATACCGGCGCCGTCATCGACGATGGAGATGAGCCTCCGGCCGCCATCCTCGACGGCCACCGCGATCCGGGTGGCGCCGGCATCGATGCTGTTTTCCACCAGTTCCTTGACCACGCTCGCCGGGCGCTCGATGACCTCGCCGGCGGCGATCAAGTTCACCATATTCCGATCAAGCTGGACGATTCGACCCATCTGGGATTTATGATTTATGAATTATGATTTATGATTGGCTTCGCCGCTTCCGCGCCCTGGCACAGAGGGGTATCAAGCCTTCGCCATCGTACATCCCAAATCATAAAGCATAAATCATGATTCATCAATCCTGGAGCAGGCTGCGGCCGGTCATCTCGGGCGGCTGGGGCAGGCCCATCATGTCCAGGAGTGTCGGCCCGATATCGGCCAAGGTGCCTCCGTCACGCAGCTTGCGGCCCTGGTACCGGTCGTCGAAGACGATCAGCGGCACATCGCCCACGGTATGGGCCGTGTGCGGGCTGTCCGGCGCGCCGTCGATCATCTTCTCGAAGTTCCCGTGGTCGGCGGTGATGATCGCCGCACCGCCCATGCTTTTGACCTTGTCGAGGATCTTGCCCACGCATTCATCGACCGTCTCGGCGGCCTTGATCGCCGCGGTCAGGTCGCCGGTGTGGCCCACCATGTCGGGGTTGGCGAAGTTGATGACCATCACGTCATACTTGTCGGACTCCAGCTTCTCGAGCACGACGTTCGCCACCTCGTAGGCGCTCATCTCGGGCTTGAGATCGTACGTCCGGACCTTCGGCGACGGGACGATCTGCCGGTCCTCGCCCTTGAAGGGCTTCTCGTTGTAGTCGTTGAAGAAGAACGTCACGTGGGCGTACTTTTCCGTCTCGGCGCAGCGGAACTGCTTGAGTCCCAGCGCGCTCCAATACGCCGCGAGGATATTCTTCATCTTGGGCGGCTTGGTGAAGGCCACCGGCGCGGGGATCGATGCGTCGTACTCGGTCATGCAGACGAAATAAACGTCGGGCTTGATCGTCCGCGTGAACTCCTTGAACGCCGGGTCCACGAATGCACGGGTCAGCTCGCGCGGCCGGTCACCCCGGAAGTTGAAGAACACGACGCCGTCGCCGTCGGAGATCGTGGCAATCGGCTCGTTGTCCTCGTTCACGAACGCCGTCGGCTCGATGAACTCGTCGGTGATCTTCTTGCTGTAGCTGTCCTGGACGGCTTCCGTGGCGCTGCGGGCCTTGAGACCTTTGCCGAAGCGCAGGCACTCGTAGGCCTTCTGTACGCGATCCCAGCGGCTGTCCCGGTCCATCGCGTAGAAGCGGCCCATGACCGTGGCGATCCGGCCCACGCCGATCTCGGCGGCCTTTTTCTCGATGTCGCCGAGGTAGCCCAAGCCGCTGTCGGGTGGCGAGTCGCGCCCGTCCGTGAAGGCATGGATGAAGACGTCTTTCATCTCGTTGCGCTTGGCCAATTCCAGGAGGCCGTACAGGTGGCCGAGGAGCGAGTGCACCCCGATATCGCTGCACAGGCCCATGAAGTGGACTTTGCCCTGGTGCTTCTTGACGAAATCGATCAGCTTGAGGAACTGCTCGTTCTCGAAGAACGATCCGTCGCGGATGGCGTGGGTCAGGCGGACCGACTCCTGCGGCACGACGCGTCCGGCCCCGATATTCTGATGCCCGACCTCGCTGTTGCCCATCGTGCCGTCCGGCAGGCCGACGTACTCGCCGTAGGTGTGGATCAGGCAGTGCGGGTACTCCGCCATCAGCATGTTGTCCGTCGGGACCTGGGCCCGCTTGATGGAATTGTACGGGTCTTCCGCGGCATCCGGATTATAGCCCCAGCCGTCGCGGATGATGAGAACGCACGGCCTCTTCTTCAGCACGATCTTCTCTTTTGCCATGTAGCATGAGCCTTTCCAATAGTATTCTGGAGTTTTGCAGAACTCCAGATAATAACAATCAGGGCGAGGCGCAGAACCGGTCCCGCCGGGTACTCCAAGGGCTCCGTATCATATAGAGGGGTCCCGCGGGTGTCAAATGTTTGCCCGGATCGGCGGGCAAGCAGGTGAAAGCCGCAAGATGTAGGCCCCGCCCAAAGATGCTCAAACCCCGCCAAAGACGCTCACCTTTTCCCAAAGATGCGCACCGGAGTGTGTTGAGCATCTTTGGTGATGCTTGCTCGGGGAGGGCGGCGTTCCATCGTGGAAATACGGTGCGGCCCCGGCATGTCCCCCTATTCCCATGGACATAGGTGACATTTCCCCTTCGCCTAGGGGCGAGATGAGGAGTTTCAAGTGTGAATGAGAGAGAAGAAAGCGAGAGAATGGTTCAGAATCGGGTAGCAGTCTGGGTGGGTGGCAGCGGCAAGCGGAGTCTTCGGAGCTTGCCGATGGTCTTGCCTCTGGGCCATCGGCAAAGCCTGCGCAAAGCCTACGGCCTTGCCGCTGCCACCCACCCGTTGGTATCCGGAGAGGCCGTTTCTGGAACCAGGCCCCCCCGCAGGGCCTGGTTCAAATTCGCCCGGATCTGGGTAGCACCTCGGCAAGGTGCAACGAGTGGCCGCGTCGAGCGCCGCCTGCGTTTGTAGTGTGCCCGCAAGGGCATGTTTTGAAGAGAACGCCTTGCGGCGTCACTACAAACGGCTTGGACGCCGTCCCCGCCAAGACTGTTACCGGGTTCTGAACCAGGCCCCCCGGCAGCATTGCCGACGTTGTTGTAGCCGGTTGCTTCCCAAGAGGTTACGCGGAATTCCGGCCAGATCGGGCGGTGGAATCCCGGAAAAGCGTAGCACTCCCTGGCAACCGGATCGTACCTGTGTTACGATTTGCCGCCGCAGGGGATGAATAACCTGCATTCTGTCAGAGCTGACGCTCACCGGGGTTTGAAGGGAGATTCGATGCGATTGAAGACTTGCTGCTGGACGGTTGTCGCAGGTCTCGTACTGGCTGCCTGCTGTGGCGGCGCCGAAGAACGAAAGGACAATGAGACCGCCGAGAAGAAGCCGACGATCTATCTCGGCGGGGGCGTCGTCGTCAAGTCGAAGCCGTACGCCGAGGTTGACGCCAAGGTGTACCCTGTCCCGCTGTTCGCCTACGAGGGCGAGCGTCTGTACGTCTGGGGCGTGCGGGGGGGATACCGCCTCTTTTCCCAGCGGGGCGTGTCGATCGGGCCGATTCTACAGCCGCGCTTCGATGGCTACGACTCGGATGACAGCCCGGTCCTCGCGGGCATGCGCGACCGCAAGTGGTCGGCGGAGGGCGGCGTGGGGGTGCAGGCCCTGACGCGTGTTGGGCTGTTCGGATTGTCTGTCGTCACCGACCTGCTGGGCCGGCACCGGGGCCAGGAGCTGGACTTCAGCTACACGATTCTGTTTCCGCTGGCCGGGTTCGACATCATTCCCACGGCGGGCGTCCGGTACAAGAGCGAGGACCTGATCGACTACTACTACGGCGTGAGGCCCGAAGAGGCCCGGCCCGGCCGCCCGGCCTACGCCGGCGAGGCCGCGACGGACCCCTACCTGCGGCTGGCCCTGCGGCGCAAGCTCTCCGACCGCTGGAGCCTGCTCGGGGCCGTCCAATACGAATGGCTGTCCGACAAGATCGCCGACAGCCCCATCGTGGACAAGGACTATGAGGTGAGCTTCCTGGCAGGCATCCTGTACTCGTGGTAGCGGCCCATGCATCTCGCGCAGGGGCCCAAATCCCAAATTCCAAATTCCAAATCCCAAACAAATCCAAAACTCAAAGCACAAATGGCCAAAACGCTCGCACGGGCTCTGCCCGTTTTGGATTTGGGATTTCCGCCTGCCGGCAGTTCTGGATTTCGCGATCCGGATTTGGTCCCAGGCGTCCGCGCTATTTCGGCACGATCTTGAACGCGACGTCGTTGCCGATGTGCAGGGCGTGACCTCCGGTGGTCTTGAGCTCGGGAATCGTCACCGTGAGCTTGCCGTCGCGGCAGGGGAGTATCTCGGGATCCAAGTATCGGCCGCGCCAGGTGCGATAGAGCCGCACCTCGTAGTTGCGGTCTTGGAGGCCGGCGATCGTGAAGGACTCGTTCGCGACGCTCGTCTTGGGGTGCACGATCCAGCCGAAGATCAGCTTGTCGCTTTTCATGGCCCAGGCGTCGCAATTGCCTGCCTCGACCGCAATAGGCTCCAGGTCGAGCCGGGCGAAATCGATGTCATCGACGAACTGGCGGAAGTGCCGCATCTGGTTGGTGACGACACTGTCGTTGAGCCAGTCGGACCAGGCCCACCAGAAGGGCGTGCAGCACAGCCCGTTCGCCAGGCTCACCCACAGGGCATTGTGGTACATCGCCAGATAGCCGGGCATGCCGGGCTCGTAGTACGTGTGGTCCCAGCCGCACTCGCCGATCGTCGCGGGCTTGTGGAAGCCTTTCCACAGGTTCTGTGTCTGCACCGCGTAGTTGCGATAGCTGTACCGCAGCGGGCTCTCATCGCCGGGATCGACCTTGCCGCTCCTGGGCATGGGGTGGCCCTGGGCTTCGTAGATCTCGCGCGACGCGATGTCGAAGATCCTGTAGCCGTTGGGCCACCACTGGCCGATCCCGCCGCTTTGGGTGCCCGTCGTCGGGCGGCCGTAGGGGTCATGCTCGTTGAAGAACGCGTCCATCTTACGGCACCACTCCTCCGCGACCGCCTGGTCGCCCTTTGCCCAGCCCTCGGTCCCGTTGATCTCGTCGATGGTGAACCACAGGAACAGGGCCCGGCTGTAGCCCCAGCGGGCGATCATGTAGCGGTACAGCTTCTCCTGGTACTTCCAGGCCTCGGCGCTGCCGAAGAAGCCGGTGGCGTCGGTGATCAGGTGGTACGGATTGTGCCGGTAGCGGGCGTTGCCGCCGCCCCAGACGGCCTGCGAGATGTAGGAATGGAACCAGAGGTTCCAACTGATGTGGATGTCGCGTTTCTCGCACCACTCGAAGAGCTGATCGAGCCGGCCGCAGCGGTTCTCATCGTACCGGCCGAGCCCGGAGCCCATCGTCTCCAGCGGCGTGTGGAAAAAGCTGATGAAGTTGCCGCCGCGCCGCTTGAGCTCGTCGAGGCCCGCTTCCGTGATCGCGCCCTGGTTGAACAGCTCGTAGCTGTCGTTGTACCAGAGGCCCACGCCATAAAATGAAGTGCCGTCGCTGTACCTCAGGTAGCGCTGGTTGGGCGCGATGCCGATGAAGCCTCGCTGGGTGGAATCGACCACCGTGAAGCTCCCGGCCCGGCCCTGGGCGGACCCTTCCTTGTCCTTCACCCGGACCACGTACCGCCACGTCCCTTTCTCCGTCGGGGCAAAGCGGACCATCCAGAGGCTTGACCACTGGGACGGATTGTAGAAGCCCCAGATCTTCCAGGTCTTGCCGGACGGGGCGGTAAAGGTCGCCCCCAGGTCGATCTCGTCAGGATCGAACGGATTGGCATAGGTCGCATCCATATCGATCCGCAGCTCGAATTTCTCGTAGAGACCGACCGGCCCCGCCGTGCCCGGCCGGACCGAATGAATCACCGGCGCCGCCGCCACCACCGGCACGACAATCCCCGCCACCACGATCAGGACACAGATGACCACCTTGCACATAACGTTCTCCTTTACCTTCGAATTCCCCATGGACAGACAAACGTGTCCATGTCACACGACCTCTCTGCTTGTAATGTGCCCGTCAGGGCACCGTAGCATGGGCGTCTCGCCCATGAGTATCACGGGCGTCTCGCCCGTGGGCAGGGCCATCGTGGCCCTGGAATCCAGGGACGCTGACGCCCATGCCCTCATGATTGCTCCTATCACCAGTCGTGACATTCACGTCTGCGGCACGAGGATACCATAGGTCAGGGAGTTTGGAAACCCTCTCCTGCCGGGCTGGTTCAGAACCCGGTTTGCAGTGTGCTCGTAAGAGCATAAAGATCGCGTCTGACGACGCCACTACAAACCAGGCCGTTCGTAGTGACGGCGCAAGGCGTTTTCTTCAATACATGCCCTTGCGGGCACACTACGAACCGGACGAATGAAACGCCGTGAGGCCCGTCTCACGGTGCGGCGTTGGGCTTCGGCGCCACCGCGGGCTGAACCGGGAATTCGAGTGAGCCGTTCCAGATGGCCTTGATCGTCGGGTCCTGGTAGGCAAGCTCCGGGTCCGGCTTCAGGACGATGGTGCCGAGGGCGCCGCCGGCTCCGGGACGGCTGCCGGCCTGGAGATCCACGAAGAGCAGGCCGGAGCTTCCGGCGGGTGCCCGGAATTGCTCCGGTTGCCAGGTGGGAACCGGGATTTCCCGCCCGTCGGGCAGGCGGCGCACGCACCGGAAGGATACCGCGATGGGCAGATCCTGGTACGGAATGTGGAAACCCGAGGGTATGATTTGCTGTTGGAGGGCCGAGGTTGCGGGGGCGCCGTTCGGGTCGGGATTGTCCATGCGGAAGGCCTTTCGGACCGCTCGATCGAGATCCGGGTTCGACACCAACTCCACCGTCTCCGCTTCCTCCGGGGCCGCGACTACGATCTCCGTCCGCACGGTGAAATCGCAGTCATAGCTCCGCGCCGGTT
The DNA here is from genome assembly GCA_016872975.1 of Planctomycetota bacterium. Taxonomy (GTDB): domain Bacteria; phylum Planctomycetota; class Phycisphaerae; order Sedimentisphaerales; family Anaerobacaceae; genus PLanc-01. Next base: position 424 of record VGYL01000135.1, on the reverse strand, counting down.
GCCAGCCCGGACCCACAGTGCCTCCCATCCGCCGCAGAAGCGAGTCCAGAAGGCTTCGCAGACGGCCGGCTCGCTCGATTCCCAGCGCATACTGCAGGCGGATCTCGACAGGGTAGGTCCCAGCCTCGCGGTACACGCGGGGTACACGCAGATTCACAGGGGCTCTGCGGAAGTCACGGTGCCCCCCATGGGTGCGGAGGATGGGCTGTCCCTCGATGGAGATGGTCCCCTCCAGTCACAGGACATCGCGGAAGCCAAGGTCGAAGGCTCTTTCCAGGTTGAGCCCGACCGGTTCTCCCACCGCGTACGTCCGGCGCATCGCAACGTTGGGTTGCAGGAGCAGACGCAGGACCCGCCGGCCCTGTTTCGCGTCGGCGGCATGAATGCCGAGCAACTCGACCACCTCATCCGCGCGGGCCTGAGA
>VGYL01000134.1 GCA_016872975.1 Planctomycetota bacterium | reverse complement strand
CGGCGGGCCGGACAGGCCGTGCACCGCACTTGGTTTACCGGCAATTTCGCCTATAGTCGCATGATCAGGAGGCACTTCGACATCGGTCTGGATGATGGTCTGGTCACGCCCTGGCTCGTGCCGGGCGTGTCCGCGTGTCGCGGGTCCCGGCCGGAAGATTGCCCCGCGCCCGACCTGGCCGCCCTGGCGCGCCACGGTTTCGCGATCCGCTTCGAGATCGAGCCCCGGGAGTGGGAAAGCACCAAGATCCTTGCGATTGTCTACCCCGAGGGCCAAAGGCGACGCCTGGAGCCGGCCCGGCATTTCGGTCCCATCATGGATGCCATCCGTACCCAGGCGGTCGCGCGCTACGGGCCGGATGTCGGCCATCCCGGCGTGCAGACGGCAAGACACGAATCCGGGACGCCGCACCCGGAAAGTTCACCGCTGCCGGTGGCCCCGGATTTCGCCGCACTGGCGAGACGCTGGCTCACCGACGAGAACTCGTAAGCCGTTCGGAGTTCCGCCTTAAGGCGGGTCCGAAAAGTCTTCCGGCGCAGCCGGCGCCATATCTAAGCACGAAAGAACAAAGGAAGGTCGGACTGTTGGACCCGCCTAATGAGTTTTGACGAGCAAGATCCGTAATCAGAACCCGGCGACGGGCGCTCTTTGTAGGGCGAGCGTGGGCCCCCAAACGCGATGAATCGCGTTTGGGGACCCCGTCCCCGCGCGCCGAAGATGTCGTGCGAGGACGCACGACCTACGCGGAGAGCGGCCCGCGCGGCCATTACCGAAATTGTTCGTCAAAACTCATAAGGCGGAACTCCGAACGCTCGTCACCAAAGTGGTGGGACACATGCGATTGCCCTGGACAAACGGCAGGGCAAACGGCACATCCGCTTGCATCGAGCCCGGCGACGGGTGGCAGCGTCAAGGCCGGTAGGCCTTGGCGATGGTCCTGCGCACGGGCAATCCGCCCTCGCCAAGCTCCGAAGAGGGTTCCCAATCGCGATGAATCGCGATTGGGAGCCCAGACTCCGCTTGACGCTGCCACCCATACAGCTAACGACTTTGCGTTCGCCCTGGGGCAAACGGCGCATCCGCTTGCATGAGACCCGCCGGACCGGCTATACTGGCGCACTGCATGTGGGAACTCAAGGAGCCCAAGCCCGTCAAGCTGATCGTCGGAATTCTGGCCTCGGCCGAAGGGGACTCCGCACGCGACGCCTCGCGTGGGGGAATCCAGCGATGCCTGACCGCTGCCGGAGAGGGTCTGGGTACCGCCCTGGGAACGATCGACCTCGCCAGCGAAGTCTGGACCTTCGACCAGACGGAGTACTACGCCGAGCAGATCGGGCCGCAGGTAGTGCGGCAGTTCGTCAGCTTCGAGCAACTGATCGACCCGGGACAGCTCGCCGCGATCAAACACCGGACCAATGCGCTCGAGCAGCAGTTGGCGGCGACGCTCGCCACGCCCTTTCCGCGGCCGGTCAACCTGGACCCCGGCCTCATCGAGCCCTCCAAGCTCGTCCTGGCCTCGACGAAGAATTATGCCCATCGCATCTACATCGGCCGGCGGATGTACGCCGAGGTGACGCTCGTCTTCGACAAGGGCCGGTGGCGTCCTTTGCCCTATACCTACCCGGATTACCACCGGGCGGAATATTTCGATTTCTTCAGCGCCGTGCGGACTCGACTCGTGCACCAGTTGCGATCGATGAAATGACAGAGAAGAATCCAGGATTGCCATAGAATTGGTCATAGGAGAAGCATGCTCGTTTCGCTGGCCGTAGCTCTGTTGATCGGTTCCTTCGCGTCCTCCGTCCTGCTGACGGCCCTGGCGAAGCGAGTCGCTCCGCGTCTGGGCCTGGTCGCCTATCCGAAGGCCGACCGGTATCACCGGTCCATCATTCCGCTGGGCGGCGGGCTGGCGATCTTCGGGACGCTGGCCTTGTTCCTCGTGGCCGGTGCGGCGGGGATACGGTTTCTCATCGCCCCCGGGCACCTGGGATGGCTGGCCGAACGCGCGAATCTCGACCCGGCGGACTTCCTGCGCCGCTCCGGCGAGCTGCTGGTGATTCTGCTCTGCGCCGCCATCCTCTTTCTGGCCGGCCTGTGGGACGACAAACGCGCGCTGGGACCATTCACGAAACTCATCGTTCAGTTCGTCGTGGCCGGCGTGGCCGCGGCCTTCGCCGACGTCCGGGTCGAGTTCTTCATCGAGAGCCGGCTGATCACCGTGGTTCTGTCCGCCGTCTGGATCGTCCTGCTGATCAACGCCTTCAACTTCCTGGACAACATGGACGGGGCCTCCGCGGGGATTGCCGCCATCGCCAGCTCGATCCTGCTGACCGCCGCCGCCTTCAACGGCCAGATCTTCGTCGGCGGTCTGGCGCTCGTGTTCATCGGGGCCCTGCTGGGCTTTCTCGTCTTCAACTTCCCGCCGGCGTCCATTTTCATGGGCGACGCCGGCTCGCTGGTGGTCGGGTTCTTCGTCGCCCTGCTGACGCTGCGGACCGACTATTATGCCCAGGCCCGCAGCGGCCCCTGGTACCCGGTCCTGCTGCCGTTGATCGCCATGGCCGTGCCGCTTTATGATTTCGGCAGCGTCACCCTGCTCCGCATCCGCCAGGGCAAGAGCCCCTTCGTCGGCGACACCCAGCACTTCTCGCACCGGCTCCGGCGGCGCGGACTGACGGACACCCAGACCGCCCTGACCCTGTACCTCGCGACGCTGTGCACCGGCCTGGGGGCAACCTTTCTCTACCAGGTGAACCCGATCGGCGCGATTCTGATTGTCGGCCAGACGCTCCTGATCGTCGCCGTCATCGGCATCTTTGAGAGCACCGGCCGAGCAGACAAGAAGGAACACAGCGATGAGGGAAGGTAAGAAGGTAGGAAGGAAAGAAGGTAGGAGAGGGTCCGACCTTCTTGCGTTCTCACCTTCTCACCTTCCCACGATCCTCTTGGGTCTGTGCCTGGGCATCCTGGCGCTGCGTGTGACCTACACGGAGTCGCCGACCGCCCAGATGCTGACCATGCCGGTGGGCCTTGCCGATACGATCTACAGCCTGACGCTGTCGGGCCTCTTGATCTTCGCCTTTGTTTTCTGGCTGCTCGGCGGCCTCTTCACCGGGCGCTTGACCTACCGCTTCACGGGGATCGAGATCGGCCTGGCCGTCTTCCTGGCGGCCGCCCTTGTCTCCACCGGGGTCGCCGCGGAAAAACGGGCGGCGATCACCCAGACCGTAACTCTGCTGGCCCCCATCTGCACCGCCCTGCTGCTGGCCCAGATCCTGGACGGGCCCGTCAAGGTGCGATTGGTGTTGATTGTCCTCGTCGCGCTGGGGATCGTCTGCACGTTCCAGTGCGCGGAACAGTTCTTCCTCAGCAACGCCATCACCATCGAGCAGTACGAGAAGAACCCCCAGATGCTGCTCGAGCCGCTCGGCATCGAGGCCGGCACCTTCCCGCATTTTCTCTTCGAGCACCGGCTCTACTCGCGGGGTGTGCGGGGCTTCTTCACGACCAGCAATTCGGCCGCCTCCTTCGCCATCCTGTCCTGCGCCGCCGCCGTCATCCTGGTCCTCTGGAGACTTCGGGAGGTCCGGTCCCGTGAGGTCGCGCCGCGTTACGGCGTATTCACGGCGGTAGCGGCGGTTCTGATCGCAGGAGGACTCTTTCTGACACAGAGCAAAGGCGGCATCCTGGCGTTCTGGGCGGGACTGGTCCTTTGCGGGCTGTTCCTGGGTATCCGCAGGTGGTTTCCCGAACGGAAACGTCTCTTCCTGGCCGTTTTCGCCGGCATCGCCTTGCTGTTTCTGGTCGGGGCCGGCTACGCGATGGTTCGATACGGGCTGAAGCACGGCCGGCTTCCCGGCGGCAACTCCATGCTCGTTCGCTGGCAGTACTGGGCCGCCTCGGCGCAGATGCTCGCCGATCATCCCTGGACCGGCGTCGGCCCGGGCAACTTCTCGAATCACTATCCGCACTATAAGCCGGCCGCCGCATTGGAATCGGTGGCCGATCCCCACAACTTTCCCCTGAGCCTGTTGACGCAGTACGGCCCGCTCGGCCTGCTCGGCTTCCTGGCGATGGTTCTGGTGCCCCTCTGGCGGCTGGCCGCCGCGCGCCCCCCGGCGTTGCCCGCGCCCGAGGCGCGTCGGCCGTGGTCCTTCCGAAAGCCGGCCCTCGCCCTGCTGCTGACGATCTGCGCATCCCTGCTGCTTGTCCGCCGGCTGCTCATCCCAGCCACCGCGGACGGCCCGGATGTGTTGCTCTACGAGATGATCACCATGCACGTGGCCCCGGTGGCGGCCTTTCTCATCGGGTTTCTCCTCGTAGCGTCGCCTCTGGACGAAGGCCGCCGCCCGCCGATCGAATCCGTCGATCCGCTGCTACCGATCGTTCTGGGCAGTGCCGTTCTGGCCGTCCTGGTGCACAATCTGATCGACTTCGCCCTGTTCGAGCCGGGGGTGTGGATGACGTTCTGGATCGCGCTTGCCTGCCTGATCGCCCCCCAGGTGCAGCAGCGAACGGGCTTTCGCCTCGCGGCCGCGGGCAGTCGCGGCCGAAAGCCGCTGGCCTTGGGCCTGGCGGTCGCCCTCTTCGCGGCCTACGGCCTCTATGTGTGGCGACCCGCCTATAATGTGACCATCGGCCTGCAACAGGCCCAACGGGCCGCCTCGGCCGGCAACTACGACTTGGCCTATCGGCGTCTGGAAGCGGCCGCCCAGGCCGACTCGCTCTCCCCCGTCGCGGCCAACTTCCGTGGCCGCCTGCACTTACAGCAATACGAGCAGGCGCAGCACAAGCAATCTGCGGCGCTGGAGGAAGCAGCCCGATGTTTCCGGGAGGCCATCGCGCGGAGTTCGGCCGAGTACAAGAACTACGAGAAGCTGGGACTGGTCTACGACCGGCTCGGACAACCCCAGGAGGCTTACGAATGGTATCTCAAGGCGGCCGAGCTTTATCCCGGCTGTGAGCGGCTCTGGTTCGAGCTGGCCCGAATCAGCGAGCAACTGGGCCGGCCGAACGATGCGCTACGCCACTACACCAAGGCGGTCGAGATCGAAGACGGCTTTGGCCGGCAGTTCCGCCAGATGTACCCCGAGCGGGAACACGTCGTCAGCCGATTGGGAGACCGGCAGTATCAACACGCCCGCAAACGGATCGAAGAACTGACGAAATGACCGGCCCAGGTCTTTGAACGTGTCTGAAAACCGCCATTTGTCATGTCGAAGGCGCGAGCGGCTTCGATTCGAGGGCCGGAGGCCCTCGACACGCGCGGACAAGATGTCCGCGACACCTTTTCATACATGCTCTTTCCGACAAGATCCTTATTGGACCTTGGCCATGACTTCCGCGGAGATATCGAAGTTGGCGTAGGCGTTCTGCACGTCGTCGTGGTCGTCGATGGCTTCCATCAGATTGATGATCTTGCGGGCGACCTCCGGCGTGGTGATCGGCACCAGCGTCTGGGGCACCATCGAGATTTCCGCCGTTTGCAGCGGGATGGCCTTCGCTTCCAGGGCCTTCTTGAGCTGCTCGTACGCACTCGGGTCGCAGGTGATCTCGTAGACCTCGCCGGTGTTGGCCATATCCTCGGCCCCTGCTCCCAGCGCCAACTCCATCAGGTCGTCCTCGGCAATGCTGGAGGTCGCCACGGTGATCACGCCCTTCTTGTTGAACATCCAGTTGACGCAGCCGGGCGTGCCGAGCGAGCCGTTGTGCTTTTCGAAGATCCGCTTGACCTCCGGGCCGGTGCGGTTGCGGTTGTCCGTCAGCACCTCGACCACGATCGCCACGCCGCTGGGGCCGTAACCCTCGTACTGGATCGATTCGAAGCTGGCCCCCTCGATCTCCCCCGTGCCGCGTTTGATCGCTTTTTCGATGGTATCCTTGGGCATGTTGGCGCCCTTGGCCTTATCGATGGCGTACCGGAGCGTCAGGTTCGAATTCGGATCGCCCCCGCCGGCCTTGGCCGCCACGATGATCATCCTCGCGATCTTGCTCCAGAGCCTGCCGCGCTTGGCGTCGGCGGCTCCCTTTTTATGTTTGATGGTCGCCCAATGTGAATGCCCGGACATGCCGTCTCCTTAGCTACGGTTCATCAGCCAATCCACGAAAGACTCTCTTGACCGGGGCTATTATAACCTACTCTTTGCCTGTACATAGGGAATTTTGGCAAATTTGATGCCTGCGACAAAAGTCGGGGATTAGCCCAACTGCCCCCTGTTTCTGGTCCAGGAACGCGGATCGAGACCGCACTCGCAGACTTTTGTCGCAGGCGTCAAATTTGCGTTTGGAGGGGGGCACCGATCCGTGTCCTCCGGCCCCGTCCGCGACGGGTGGCAGCGGCAAGCGCAGTCTTCGGAGCTTGCCGATGGTCTTGCTTGTCCGCCATCGGCAAGGCCTGCGCAAAGCCTGCGGCCTTGCCGCTGCCACCCACCCAGACTGCTACCCGGGTCTGAACCAGGCCCTCCGCGAATTTGCGTTTGGAGGGGGGCACCGATCCGTGTCTTCCGGCCTCGTCCGCGACCCGGGGTCTTCCCGCTCCCGGGGATGCCCGATAATCCCGGGGGCGGCGGGACAATTCCGGCGCGGGTCCCACGTGTAGGGATTTTGCGGCTTTTTTTCTTGACGCGGGTTTAGCAGGCTCCTAACATGGACGACAACATTGGCAGTCGTGGACGAACACGGCTGAAGGCCGTTCCCTTTCTTGCGGGAGAATTGGATGTACCTGCGAAAGGGTACACGGAGATGGGCGTTTTTGGAGCTTGTCTCATACGGTAGTCGAGTTGCAGAGACACTTTGAGGTTGCCGCGTCCGAGTTCCAGTCACAGGTAGATCACCTTCGCTCTGGCGGCCGCAAAAGTGGGTTTTGCGTGGAACGAGATCGAGTCTCAGTGAACTATTGTTTCCCAACGCCGGAGGGGTGTTGTTGAGGATAAGACCAGCAAAGCTTCGGTTGGCGGCAGATGGGCCACCTGTGAACGGACAGGACGCACGGGGTTTTGGGACCCTATCGGGCTGATTCTGCCCTTGTTTGGGAAGATTCTCGCGATCCACGCGCACTTCTTTGGGCTTTCCTACCGGCCCATCCATCGGTTCGTCCCACATGAAATGATTTCACAACTTTGACGTGTGGAAAGGTAGGAACATGGACGCCGTACTGATGCAGATCGATCTCCAGGCCGGCCTGATCGGCCTCATCTGCTTCGTGCTCGGTGTCTGCCTCATGGCCATTATCCACCAGATGATCGCCCGGACCCGGGCCAAGACCATCGCGGAGGACCATCAGAGGCAGATCGACGGAGCCAAGAGAGAAGCAGAGAATATCATCAAGACCGCCCAGATCGAAGCGGCCGCCGAGGTCATGAAAAAGCGGGAGGAGCTCACCGCCGAGGCCAATCGCACCCGGGCCGAGCTCCGCGAGAACGAAACGCGACTGTCCAAGCGGGAAGATGTCCTGGAGCGCCAGACCGAGTTGCTCCAGCAGCAGGAGAAAGCCGTCAAGTCACAGGAACAAGAGCTGGATCGCCGGCTCCGCAACGTGGAGACCAAGGACAAGCAGCTCACCGTCCTGATTGCCCAACAGAAGAACCAACTGCTCAAAATCACCGGGATGAGTGTAGATGAAGCCCGGCAGTTGCTGCTCAAACGCCTGGAAGACGAGTGCGAGCATGATATGTCCGCCCTGATCCAGCGCAAGGTGGAGGAAGCCAAGGAGATCGCGGACAACAAGTGCCGCGAGGTGATCAGCGCCGCGATCCAGCGGTATGCCGCCGAGCAGACGTGCGAGGTGACGGTTTCCACGGTCGATATCCCCAACGACGACATGAAAGGCCGGATTATCGGCCGCGAAGGGCGGAACATCCGGGCCTTCGAGAAGGCCACGGGCGTCGATGTCATCGTGGACGATACGCCCGGCATGGTCGTTGTCAGCGGTTTCAACCCCGTCCGGCGCGAGGTGGCGCGACTCTCTATGGAGCGGCTGATCCAGGATGGGCGGATTCACCCCTCGCGCATTGAGGAGCTCGTGGCCCAGACGCGCAACGACGTCAATCACAAGGTCCTGCAACTGGGCAAGGACGCCGCGGTCGAAACGAACGTGCGGGGCCTGCCCAACAAGCTGCTGAGCCTGCTGGGGGCCCTGAGCTTCCGCACCAGCTACGGCCAGAACGTCCTGCGGCACAGCGTCGAGGTGGCCTTCCTGAGCCAGGTCATGGCGGATGAGCTGGGTCTCGACGGCTCGGTGGCCCGGCGGGCGGGCCTCCTGCACGACATCGGCAAGGCCATCGACCACGACGTCGAAGGCAGCCACCCGGCTATCGGCGCCAATTTCCTCAAGCGGTTCAACGAGTCCTCGGTCGTGCTCAACGCGGTCGCGGGCCATCACGGCGATATCCTGCCGGACAATCCGTTCACGCCCCTGGTCGCCGCCGCGGACGCGATCAGCGCCTCCCGGCCGGGCGCCCGCCGCGAGACGCTCGAACGCTACATCAAACGACTGGAGAAGCTCGAAGAGATCGCCACCAGCTTCAAGGGCGTCGAGAGCGCCTATGCGATCCAGGCCGGACGCGAGATTCGCGTCATCGTCGACGCCAACCAGATCGACGACGAGTCGGCCATGAAGGTCGCACGCGACATCGCCCACAAGGTCGAGCAGGAGATGACCTATCCGGGCGAGATCCAGGTGACCCTGCTGCGCGAGGTCCGCTGCATCGAGTACGCCAAGTAAACACAGGAACTACCGCACATAGGTCCTGCAGAAGGCATACATTCTGTCTGTAGGACCTCTTCTTCGTGCGAGGCTGTACATGAGATTGAACCTGCTATGTATTGGCGATATCGTCGGCCGCCCCGGTCGGCGGATTCTGGCGGAAAAGCTCAGGAGCGTTGTGGAGGAGCACGGCGTTGACTGCGTGATCGCCAACGCCGAAAACGCCGCCGGCGGCTCCGGCCTGACGCCGCAGATCTACGACAAGCTGCTCCGCTACGGGGTGAACCTGATCACGCTCGGCGACCATGCCTTCCGCAAGCGCGACATCATCGAGACGCTGGACCGCGCCGACAACATCGTGCGGCCGGCCAACCTCTCGGAACACGCCGCCGGCAAGGGGATCGGCACCTACCAGACCGCCAAGGGGCCGACCGTCGGGGTCCTGTCGCTAATCGGGCGGCTCTTCATGAAGCCGGCGGACTGCCCTTACGCGGCCGCCGACAAGTGGATTCCCCGGCTCCAACAGCAGGCCGACATCATCCTGGTGGAGATGCACGCCGAGGCGACAAGCGAGAAAGTGGCCATGGGCTACCACGTCGACGGCCGGGCTGGTTGCTGCTTCGGCACCCACACGCACATCGCCACCGCCGACGAGCGCATCCTGCCCAAGGGCACCGCCTATATCACCGATGTCGGCATGACGGGCGCCCACGATTCGGTCCTGGGCCGTAAGACCCAGAGTGTCCTGAAGGCCTTTCGGACCCAGATGCCGGTGCCGTTCGAGATCGCCACGGGCGATGTCCGGATGAATGCCGTCCTCGTCACGGTGAATACGCATACGAAGCAGGCGGAGCGCATCGAACGCCTCCGCGTGGCCGGCGCCGCGGAAGACGCCGCCGGCTACGACAGCGACGACGGCCGCCCGGAGTACTTCAACGCCTTCTGAGCCGTCGGCGGCATGAGACCGGTCCCGGCGGGCAATGTCGTCCTTCCCACCCGGGTGGGAAGGCGGGAAACCACGATCGACCGGAGCCAGTACCGCATTTCACCGGTACCGCGACTATGGGTGAGATTGCTTCGTCGCTGCGCTCCTCCGAAGAAAATAGGTTTGGGCCAGGATCGCGAAAATTGCCCTAAGTACTGTAACTATATAGACTTATAGACAAATCCATGTGAAGGCTCATCTTCTTTCACCTACCCGCCGCGCAGCGGCTTCGTGACTCGCAATGACATAGGGCGACTAGGCATGTCATTGCGAGGAGCTTCAGCGACGAAGCAATCTCTACCCTATAGTCTCAGGACTTGTAAAATGCCGTACTATTCGCCGGAAACCGGGAGAGCACCGATGGACCAGACAGCCCGACATGTCATCTTCCAGGGCCACGTGCAGGGGGTAGGTTTTCGCTATACCGCCCGGCAGATCGCCCAACAGTATAATGTAACCGGTTTCGTGCGGAACCTCCCCGACGGCACGGTCGAAATGCTCGTCCAGGGCAGCCCGCAGGAGGTGGACGGCTGCATCGACGACATTCGGCATTCCTTCGCCGGGTACATCCGCGAGACCCGCATCGAGCCGGTCCCCTGGAACGCCCGGCACACCGATTTCCACATTACGTTCTGACCCCGCGGGCGCGAAATAGGCCGCGGAAGCACCAAGCTCGAAATCCGAAGCCGCGAGGCGAAGGAATTCGAAATCCGAAACAAGCACGAATGATCAAAATCCCAATGTCTCAAACGGCTCCCATGTGGCCCAGCCGCCCTCGGCTGGGACCTCTGAAGAATCATCGCCGGTGGCGGCGGTGCCACATGTTTCGGTCATTGGAGCTTGGTGCTTGGGAGTTGTTTCCCGAACGACGCGGGGCAACACAGTATGCAGGTAGGTCGCTTGCTCGTGGTAGAGCCGGAGAGCTTCCTCCTTGTCCTTGCCGAAGTAATAGATCTTCCCCCGGATTTTCTTGCAGTACTGCCCCGTTGGATGTAGAGTCAATGGGAACTTGTCGTGGCGCTTATGCGTAGGCTCGTTCGAGTGGTGCTCCCGTAGAGTATCTTCTGTCATGACTTACGCCTCCGACATAACAATGGTTGTCGCTGTCGAGTCGATGCGGCTCGACTACAGCTATCAAAGAACACTGGTTGTAGTCATGGCTGTAAAGAGAAAAATACGAGCACAACGAAATTGCCATAAGTGCCTAATAAATAACGACTTGGGAGTGTAGCTCAGTCGGTAGAGCAACGCACTTTTAATGCGTAGGTCCTGGGTTCGAATCCCAGCACTCTCATTGAAGCGTAAGACGTGATTTTATAAGCACTTATCCCATTTTGTTTAATCGCCCTTTCGGCGATCACGACGCCAATATTGGCCTTGGGCGTCACTTGGGCGTCATTTTCCTTCCCGGCGTTGGCGATCGGGCTGTCGACGGCGGCAGCCGTCCGTTTCCGCTGGTTCGCATCGACCTGGGAGTAGAACTTCATCGTGGTTGCGGTGCCGGCCCGTGGCGGGCGGCCTTCGACCGCGACACATGAAGATAGTCGCGAGGGGCGTTCATCGCAAAGGGTGAGAGCCCGCCGTAGCGAGTCCTATCTCTGGACCCGCGCACATGGTACAATGCCGTTGCAGCATTTGTTGGTCCGAGTCGCGCCATGAGATAGGGGATGGAGGAACAGCATATGAAGAGCTATGTTACGCGGTACGGGGCATTCGTGTTCGGCGCAGGAATCCTGATGGGCAGCCTGGCAGCGGCGGCGGACAGACAGAAGGCACAGCCTGCCCCCAAGTCGCTACCCAACTCCCGGGCTGAAATCTACAAGAAGATCGGGGAAGTCGAATTGCCGATCCATATCTTCGAGCCGGCGAATCACCGGCCGGGGGACAGACGCCCCGCCA
>VGYL01000133.1 GCA_016872975.1 Planctomycetota bacterium | reverse complement strand
AATGCGGGTTAGAAGAACCGCCAGGATTACCCCCAACACACAGCCGAGCAGGGTCAGCGCCATCCCTTGTCGGAGGACCGCGGAAAGCACATTGTGCCTTTGTGCCCCGAGAGCCATCCGGATCCCGATCTCCCGTGTCCGCCGGGTCACGGCGTAGGAAAGAACGCCGTACAGGCCGAGGCAGGCCAGTGCCAGGGCGGCCAGGCCGAAGAAACCGGCAAGCTGTGAGAGCATCCGTTCCCGGCGCAACTGCTCATTGACCAGATCACCCACCGTGCGCAGGCCGGTCGCTTCCACCTGGGGATCGAGTTCGTGGACCACCCGGCGAATGCCATCCACCACGATGAATGGACGGCCTGCCGTCCGGATGTGGAAGTGCACCAGGGACGAGCAAGTGCGGCAGGTCTCCAGAACATAAATGGACAGTGTCGGTCCTTTACGGAGGTCCTTGTACATCACGTCGCCGGCCACTCCGATCACCTCCAAGTACGGCCAGGACGCCCACCCGGAAGTCTCCAACAGCTTACCGACGGGATTCTCATCTCCGAAGAGTCGTCGGGCGCTTGTCTGGTCTACGATCACCGGGCGCGGGGATGGGCTGGGCCGGGCCGTTTCGGCAGGTGGTTCGTCCCGCGGACCGAAGTCCCGCCCCATCAGCAGCGGGATACCCATGGTCGGAAAATACCCCGACCCGACGGCAGTGGCATGGATGTTCATGCTTTTGCCACCCGTCACGCCGGTCACCGGCACGGTTACCTTGTGCATGCCCCACCAAACCTCGTCGTCGCCCAACGCCAGAACGTTGGCAACGGTGACCGAGCGTACCCCCGGGAGTTCACGTACGCGCTGCAGGACTTCCTCCCTGAGATTTCCCGCCCGCGCATCATCGTATTCCTTCGGCAAGTACAAGTCGAAGATCAGGAGATTCTCACGGTCGAAACCCGTATCCAGTGCCCGGAGCTTCTGTACCGTTCGCACGAAGAGACCCGCACCGATGAGCAGACAGCAAGATAGGGTGATTTGGGCGACGATGAGCACCTTGTTCCCGACGTGCGCCGGTCGGAGGCCAAGAACACCTCCGGCTTGGTCCTTGAGGGCCGTCACGACATCAAGCCGGCTGCTGCGCCAAGCCGGCAGGAGCCCAAACAGGAGCGCCGTGGCAAGGGAGATCAGACATGTGAACGCCAGAATCCGCAGGTCCGGGGTGAGTTGAAGCTGGGCGATTTCACCGGACTGGCGGATGTACGTGGCCGGCAGGCGCACGCCCCATTGGGCCAGTAGCAGACCCAGGGTGCCTCCGACGGCCGTCAGCAACAGGCTCTCCGTCATGAGCTGGCGCATCAGGGCCGGACGGCTGGCACCGAGCGCGGCCCGGACCGTAAGCTCGCGTTGCCGTGCCGCACCGCGGGCCAACAGAAGCCCCGCCAGATTCATGCAGGCCACGAGCAGCACCACGCCCACCATCGCCATCAAGACGGACAGCAGCCGTTGAAACTCGCCGCGCAGCCGGGTGAACCCGGTCCCCGCAGACTGCAATTCGATCTGGAAGCCGAGAAAGTGTTGGCGCTTGCTGCCGGACAGGCCCAGTTCATCGACCCAGGCAACGGGCATCTGCCGGAAGAGCACGTTCAGCTCTTCCTGGGCCTGCGCGGCGGCCACACCGGGCCTGAGACGTCCGCCGAGGTACAGCCATAGGGGGCCTTTACTCGTCAGGTAGTATTGCGAATCTGCTCCCTGCACTTGCGGGAACATCTGGAGGGGCCACCAGAGATCCGGCCTTCTCCCTACGATGAATCCGCGGAATTCAGACGGGGCTACCCCGACGATAGTCAGGGGCGTGGTATCCAGCGTGATGGTCCTGCCGATCACCGCCGGATCTTGTCCGAAGCGTCGACACCAGAGGTCATGGCTGATGACAGCGACTGGTTCCGGGGCGCCCGGACGGTCATCCTCCGGTGTCAGCATTCGCCCCAGGAGAGCCGGCACGCCCAGAACGGAAAAGAAGTTCCCCGAGACCGGTGGGGCCCACACCCATTCCGCCTCGGCGGCGTCCGAGCCGGCGACCCTCATCCGGCGTTTGAACTCTTGCCCGGCATGGGCGAACAGCCCGGAGAGCGACTGGTTCGCTTGGCAGAGATGCTCGTACTGCGGGTAAGAAAGGAAAGGCCACGGGCGGACCGTGACCAGCATAAGCTGTTGCGGGTCCTGTACCCCCGGCAGCGGCTTCAAGAGCAGCCCGTTGATCAAGCTGAAGATGGCGGTGTTCGCCCCGATGCCCAGCGCTAGTGTGAGTATCGCCACGGCGGTGAAACTGGGGGGCTTCCTCAGCATTCGGACACCATATCGGAGGTCTTGCCAAAGCGTTCCCATTGCCTGCTCCTGTGAACCGTCCTCATGGGGATCGCAGAGAGATACTTACGGCAAGACACGAGCAAATCATGTGCCAGTAGGGGCACCCCCCGTGGTTGCCCTCAAGCTGGCAGGCACAGGGACTCAGAGGGCTGGCACGGGGACCTGCCCCTACGGGAATCCGTCCGGTTCTGGGACCGGCGCGCCCACTTTCGGACACGGGGGAACGCGCTCTCGGGTAATCATCGCTTTTCGAGCCGGTAGTTGCACCAGGTCGGGACTTCGCGGGTGAAGTCGAGCGTGCCGCAGATCATGCCACAACATCGTCATCTCCATTCTCCCGTGTAGGGTGTGCTGTGCACACCGCCACTTTGCTCCCGTTCTGTCCGGGGCCCCGTTGGCGTGCACAGCACACCCTACTCGTACCGCAACGCCACCATCGGATCGACCTTCGCCGCCCGGCGGGCGGGGAGGTAGCCGGCCAGCAGCGCGGCGAGGCCGAGCAGCGCCACCGTCACCATGATGCTGACGGGATCGACGGGGCTGACGCCGTAGAGGAGGCTGGCCGAGACCTTGGCCACACCCAACCCCAAGAACACGCCAACCAGCAGTCCAACGACCGTCAGCACCAGTCCCTCCCGCAGGACCATGCATATGATGTTGCCATGCGTCGCACCCAGGGCCTTGCGGATGCCGATTTCCGCGGTGCGCGAGGCGACCATGTAACCCTTGATCGCGTAGATGCCCAACGCCGCCAGGAACAGGGCTGCCGCTCCGGCGGCCGACGCCAGGCTGGCGCCAAATCCCGCGAGCCAGACCGAGGCATTGTCACGATGCCTCTGGGCCAGTGTGGCCACCGACAGGATCGGTACGCGTGCGTCCACCTGATGGATGGCGTCGCAAATCCGTTGCGTCAGGGCCGCCGACGCGCCGTTTGGGACGTGCAGATAAAGGTAAGGGGACAACTGGTCGGATCCCGCAGGCGTATAGGTTTGGGGATGGACCTCCCGCTCGCCGATGCCCGGCACGTTCGCGACGATGCCGACCACCCGGCGGGGGTCGGAATACTCCGTGTGGAACCCGGACTGGACAAAACAGCCGAGCGCGTTGCCGTCCGGGCGGAGCTTTCGCGCCAGGCTCTCGTCGATGATTACGACCTTCTCGGCGCCGGGAGCGCTGTCCAGACGGTCGAACAGGCGTCCCAGCAGCAGCGGAATCTCCAACGCCGTGAAGTAGTCTCGGCCCACCTCGGTCACGGCGGCCCACCGGGCGAGGTACCTTCTGGACCCGTCTTCTTCGGCCCCGGGCGTGTACTCGTAAATCGACATCGGGCCGCGACCGCCGAAGAAGAATCCGGGAGATGTCCCCACAGCCTTCACCCCCGCCAGGGACGCCAGATGGTCGGCCAGGGCCGCGCAGGCCTGGACGCTCCGGGGACGGTCATACCCGGCGGAAAGCGGATCGATCTGGATGACGAACTTATCCCGCAGAGGCAGCCGTGGATCCGGCCGCGCCAATTGCACGGCGCTGCGCGTGAGCAGGGTCGCACTCATCACCAACACCACCGCCAGGGCGATCTGGCCCGCGACCGAGAGACCGCCCCGCCTTCTGTGGACGAGGCCAAGCACACTGCCACCGGAGGTCTTGATCTCGCCGGCAAGGTCGCGCCGCGACAGGCACAGAGCCGGCCGGAGCCCGAACAGCAGCGTCGCGAGCAGACAGAAACCCAGGGTCGCCATCAGAACGCGGAGGTTCAGACCGGGCCGGAAAGCCCTGAACTCCGGGTCCTGAACGGCCGCGATCCACACGTTGAGGACCTTGGTGCCCCAGAAGGCCAGCAGAACGCCGAGGGCCCCGCCCAGCAGCGCCAACAGCAAGGACTCCATCAGCAACTGCCGGACGATGCGCAGCCGGCCCCCGCCGAGGGCCAGGCGGATGGCGATCTCGCGGTGGCGTGCGGCCCCCTGCACGATCAGCATGTTCGCCAGGTTCAGGCAGGCGATCAGCAGGATGATCACGGACACCGTCATGAGGACCACACTGAAGATGGTCGATGACAGGCGTTCCCCTTCGGGGTCCGCCTCGATAAGAAACCGCCCCAGCCGACGGAGAGCCAGAGAAGTGTTCTCACGCCACTGCCTCGGATACTCCGCCTTGAAACGAGGGACCAACGATTGCAGTTGGGCCTGGGCTGCCGGCAATGTCAACCCCGGCGGGAGCCGTCCTACGACGTGGAGCCACGGATAGTCCCGGTCCGGTGAAGCACTCGGGCGTCGCGTCGCCCCGCGGGAAAGCTCGACCACCGGGAGATAGCTCCCCAGCGGCAGCCACAGCTCGGGACCGATGAGGGTGACGCCGGTAAAGTCCTCCGGGGCGACCCCGACAACCTGGCAGCGGACGCCGTTGACGCCCAGAAACTCGCCGACGAGCTTCGGATCGCGGCCCAACTGCCGCCACAGGCGATGACTCAGGACCACGACCGGAGCGCCGCCCTGGTGCTCTTCCTCGGGCAGGAAACCCCGTCCGTGCGCCGGCGCCACTCCCAAGAAGGAGAAGTAGTTCGCGGAAACGAACGCCGCCCGCTCCTGCCGGCCCGCCTCCCCATGCACCAGGGTGACGGATCGTGCCCCCCCATCCTGACCCATGAGAGCACTGAAGGCCAGACCACTGTCACGGAGGGTCCGATAGGCGGAATAGGGAATGCTCCCATAGACGGCGTCCCGAATCTCGCAGTAGGCCAACTGCTCCGGGTCTTTCACCGCCCGCGGGCGCAGGAGCAGCAGATCCGACATGCTGAACATGATCGTATTGGCCCCGATACCGATGGCCAGGGTAAGCAGCGCAATCGCCGTGAACCCCGGCGACTTCCGCAACATCCGCACCGCGTACCGCAGGTCGTGCCACAAGGTTGTCATCTTCATTCTCCCGTGTAGGGTGTGCTGGGCACACCAATTCCAGAGGCGGACGGAGCGGGGGGCCCGTTGCGGTGTGCACAGCACACCCTACGCTTTCTCCATCCACCCGTCTTTGAGGCGGATGATGCGCTTGCCGCAGGCGGCGTATCTGTCGTTGTGGGTGACCTGGATGATCGTCGTGCCTTCGCGATTGAGTTTCTTGAACAGGTCCATGATCGCCTCGCCCTGGCTGGAGTGCAGGTTGCCGGTCGGCTCGTCCGCCAAGAGGAGCTTGGGGCTGGCGATGACCGCCCGCGCGACGCCGACGAGTTGCTGCTGGCCGCCGGAGAGCTGGCTGGGGAAGAGATCCTTCTTGCCCACGATGCCGAAGCGGTCGAGCGTGTCGCAGACCATTGAGGCCCGCTCGGAGCCCTTGATGTTCCGGTAGGACAGCGGCACATCCAGGTTCTCATAGACCGTCAGCGTGTCGAGCAGGTTGAAGTTCTGGAACACGAAGCCGATGTACTGCTTGTTCAGGGCCAGACGCTCCTTGGGCTTGAGCTCGTGGACCGCGTGGTCGAAGAGGTGGTACTCACCCTCCCAGTCGCCGTCCAGCATGCCGAGGATGTTCAGCAGGGTCGTCTTGCCCGCCGCGGAGGGGCCCATGAACGTGACGAAATCCCCCTCCGGGATCTCCAGGTTGATCTGCCGCAGAACGTAGTTCTTGCCCGCCCGCGTTTCGTAGCACTTCTCGATGTTTCTCAGTCGAATCATAGTCACAGTTCCCGGTTCACAGTTGTCGGTTCCCAGTTCTTATTGGAATAATGGAATGATGGAATGATGCAGGAGCACCGGCTCTTGGACCCATTATTCCGTTATTCCAGCATTCCATTATTTCATTCCTACTCGTATCGCAACGCCACCATCGGATCGACCCGCGCGGCCCGGCGGGCGGGGAGGTAGCAGGCCAGCAGTGTGACGGCCAGGAGCAGCACGAGGACCCCGAGGATGGCCCGCAGGTCCATGGCGCTGACGCCGAACAGCAGGCCCGCCAGGAGTTGGCCCATGGCCAGGGCGCCGAGCAGGCCGATCCCCAGGCCGATGCCGATGAGCCGGCCGCCTTGGGCCAGGACGTGCCGGACGATGTCCCAGGCCCGCGCCCCCAAGGCCAGGCGGATGCCGATCTCCTGCGTCCGGCGGCTCACCGAGTAGCTCATGATCCCGTAGATCCCCCCCACCGCCATGATCACGGCCACGACCGCGAAGACACCCAGCAGCGAGGAGAAAATGCGCCGGACCCACAGGGACCGGTACACGCGCTCCTGCACGGTCTGGACCTCGTGGATGGACAGCGACGCATCGGCGGCACGCAGAGTCTCCCGGACCGCGCTCACCAGTGCCAGCGGGTCACCGGTCGCGCGCACGACCGCCGCCATGGACTGCGGGGGATTTCGACCGAAGGGCAGGCACACCGCCGGACGCATCACCTGATCGAGTCCGTAGTGCTTGACGTCCCGCGTGACCCCGATCACGCGCATCCAGTCTTTGGATCCCTGGAAGGCGATCCGCTTGTCCAGGGCTTCCCGGCTCGCACCGAACCGCTTGGCGAAGCTCTCGTTGACGATTACGGTGCGCTCGCTGTCGGTGCGGCAGTCGTCGGCCGTGAAGAACCGGCCGGCCAGCAGCTCGATCCCCATGGTCTCGAAGTAGTCGGCCATTACGGTCTGGGTCAGAATGACCGGATTCATCTCGCCCGGGGCCCGCTCGACGCCTTCGAGATCGAAGAAGTTGCCGTTGTGGCCGGCCATCGGTCCCAGATCCGAGAACGAAGCCGTCTGCACGCCGGGCAGCGTCCGGACCCGCGCCAGATGACTTTCAAAGAAGGCCTGTCGCACACTATCGCTGCCGTACTGTTCCGCCGGCAGGCTGATGCGGTACGTCAGAACCCCGTCCACGCGGAACCCCGGCTGGACCCGGCTGACCGCGAGGAAAGCCTGCAACAACAGAACCGCCCCGACCGAGAGCGTCATGGCCAGGGCAATCTCGCCGGCCACCAGCACATTGAGACTGCGCCGCCCGGAGGTGGAGATCGTGGCGCGGGCCGCGGTCGCTCGCAGTACGCCTTCCGCGTCCCGACCGGACACCGCCTGCAGCGCGGGGACCAAGCCCGAGAGGACCGTCGCCAGGCCCACCACGCCGACACAGAACACCAGCACCCGGCCATCGGTCGCGAATTTCATCCAGGGCGCCAGGAAGTCGGCGATGCTCCGCAGCAGCAGGGCCATGCCGAACCGGCTCAGCAGGGCCCCCAGGCACACGCCCAGGAGGCTCAGCAGCAAGGTCTCCGTCAGGACCTGGCGGATGATGCGGGACCGCGGCGCCCCCAGCGCGAGGCGCACCGCCAGTTCCCGGCCGCGGGTCATCCCCCGGGCCAGCATCATCCCGCTGATGTTGCAGCAGGCCAGCAGCAGCACCAGGCCGGCGGCCAGCAGTAGGAGTGAGGTGACATGGCGCGGCTCTCCCAGGTATCTGTCGCGTAGAGGCGTCAGCCGGGGTATCGTGGTCTTGTTGACGGGACGCTGGTCGATCAGGCTGCGGTGGATGCGCTCTATGTCCGCCTGAGCCGCGGCAAGCGGGACACCAGCCTTGAGCCTGCCCATTCCGCGGAGGTAGTACCCCCCCGCCGTGGTTGGGTCCAGGGCCAGCGGCACCCAGAGATCGGCCCGTACCGGAAAGACCACATCGGCCGGCAGCACCCCCACGATGGTGTGCGGCTCGCCGTCGAGGCGCACGGAACGCCCGAGGACACCCGGGTCGCTGCCGTAGAGCCGCTGCCACAGGTGGGCGCTGAGGATCGCCACGCGGGCGGCGCCGGGCCGGTCGTCCGCTTCGAGGAAGCGGCGTCCCAGCGCCGGCCGGACGTGCAGCACGTCGAAGTAGTCGTGTGTCACCCGGATGCCCTCGACCCGCTCGGCCCGATCGTCCAGGCCCAGGTTCCAGCCCCGATGGGCCCACACGGTCAGGCAGTCGAAGGTGCGGTTTTGCCGGCGCCACTCGTGGAAGTCCTGATAGGCCATGCCGGTATACTCCAGGTTCCACTCGGGGGCCCTCTCATCCAGATCGACCAGGCGTTCCTGCTCGGGCACCGGGAACGGCCGCAGACTCATCTCGTTGAAAATGCTGAACATCATCAGGCTGCCGCCCATCCCGACCGCCAGGATTCCCACCACCATCAGCGCAAACCCCGGGCTCCGCCCCAGCGTCCGCACGGCATACCGCACATCTTGCCACAATGTCATCATTGCGTAACTCCAGTTGTAGGGTGGGGCTTGCCCCACCGATCTTCCTCGTGACCACGGTTTCGGTGGGGCAAGCCCCACCCTACCGAACTCCTCGTGGTGTGCACAGCACCCCCTACTCATATCGCAGCGCCGCCATGGGATCGATCCGTGCGGCCCGGAACAACTCATCGTCCCACTCGAGGAACGCCAGCAGGTCCATACCATCACAAGATCTTCCTCGTGACCACGGTTTCGGTGGGGCAAGCCCCACCCTACCGAACTCCTCGTGGTGTGCACAGCACCCCCTACTCATATCGCAACGCCACCATCGGATCGATCCGTGCGGCCCGGAACAACTCATCGTCCCACTCGAGGAACGCCAGCAGGTCCATACCATCACAAGGCGCTGGGTTCGGAGTACCGCGTTTACGCGGGTCCGAATCCTCTTGGCCGCCTGAAAAGGAAAGCGGATAAGAGGAGTTTTACGCGCCTGAAGGCGGCACTCCGAACCATTGTGCCAGTATTCCAACATTCCATCATTCCAGTCCCATCGCCGTCTTACGCCACATCGAAGCCGCTTTGCTTGAGCTCGGCGGTTTCCTGCTGCTTGCGGGCAGCCTCTTCCTCTTCCACGATCCGGCCGTCGAAGAGATGGACGGTGCGCTGGGCGTGGCGGGCGTAACGCGGGTCGTGCGTCACCATGCAGATCGTGGCGCCGTCCCGGTGCAGCTCGCCCAGGAGGGCCATGACCGCTTCGCTATTGTTGGAGTCGAGGTTTCCGGTCGGCTCGTCGGCCAGCAGGATGGACGGTCGCCCCACCACCGCACGGGCGACCGCCACCCTTTGCTGCTGACCGCCGGACAATTGGGCCGGGTAATGTTTCATCCGATGGGACATCCCCACGCGCTCCAGCGCCTCCTGGGCCCGCTGCTTGCGCTCGGCGGAGGGCATGCCCCGGTAGGTCAACGGCAGCTCGACGTTCTCGTAGACCGTCAGGTCGCCGATCAGGTTGAAGCTCTGAAAGATGAAGCCCACCTGCCGGTTGCGGATGCGGGCCCGCTGCGAGGCGGAGAGGTTCGCCACCGGCTCGCCCGCCAGCCGGTACTCGCCCTCGGTGGGCGAATCGAGCAGGCCGAGGATCGCCATCAGGGTCGATTTGCCGCAGCCGGAAGGCCCGGCGATGGACACATATTCGCCCTGGTTGATGGACAGGTGAATCCCCGCCAGCGCGTGGGTCTCCACCTCTTCGGTGATGAAGACCTTGTGGAGGTTTTCGACATGGATGAGCGCTTCATTCGATTGGGTCATCTGTTGGTTCCCAAATGTAGGGTGGGGCTTGCCCCACCGATTCTCCTCGTATCAAAGGTCTGTGGTGGGGCAAGCCCCACCCTACGATCACTCCGTTTCACAAAATCCGAAATTGGAATTTCGAAATCCGAAACAAATCCAAAGCACAAATGACCGAAACGCTGTCGCCAAACCCAGTTATGTCATTGCGAGGAGCGCAGCGACGAAGCAATCTCAATCCGCCGCAGGGAAGATTGCTTCGCTGCGCTCGCAATGACATGTCTGGGTTTTTGGACATTCGAATTTGTTTCGGATTTTGACATTCGGATGTCGAGCTTTCTATTTCAAGCGTATCCGATCGCATCCATCCCACTGCGACATGTCGCTGAGGATGATTTCGTCGCCCACGGCCAGGCCTTCGATGACTTCGATCGTGCTGACGGAGGTGCGGCCGAACTGGACGCGGCTGCGCTCGGCGTAGCGGCCGTCTTCGACCACCTTGAACAGCTCCGAGAGACCTTCGGACGAGGCGAAGACCGGCCGGCCGACGTTCAGCACGTCGTCCAGCTTCTCGATCGTGATCGTGCCGACGACCGACAGGTCCGGCCGGGCGCCCGGGGGCAGGACGCCCTCCAGCGAGACGTCCACCGTGACGTTCCCATCCATGACCGTCGGATCGATGCGGGAAACCTTTCCCGCCACCGTGCCGTGATGCGTATCGACCAGGGCGGGCAGACCCAGGACGACATCGCGGGCCTGCGCCTCGGGGACCCGCAACTGGGCCTTGAGCTTCCTGGGATTCGTGATCTTGGCCACGACCGTGCCGGCGGAGACGGATTGGCCCAGCTCGATCTTGTTCGGGATCTGGGCCAACACGCCGGCCCTGCCGGCCCGCACCTGCAGCGACTGCACGCGCTGGTTCTTCAACTCGTAGTTCGACCGGGCTTTGGCCACGGTCGCGTCCAGCTCGGCCACGGTCGCCGGCAGGGTCTGGTCCTCGTACATCTCGAGGCACTGCCGGCTGATCTGCAGGAGATTCTCCATCTGCTTGACACTGTCCCGCGACAGCGTGATCCTCTGGAAGGAGATCAGGTCGTTCTCATACTCTTTCTCATCGATGTCCGACTGCAGCTTGGCCTGGTTATAGTTGGCCTGGCGTCCCGCGAGGTCCGCTTTCTTCGTGAGCAGATCGGCCTGCAACTGCACTTTCTGCTTCGCCGCCGACCGTTCCGCCGACTCGCATTCCATCTGGGCGTTGTACCGGTCGAGTACCAGGTCGGGATTGTCCAGCTCCAGGAGGACCGTATTGGGCTCGACGGGCGCGCCGGGCTCGACCAGAATGCGAATGACCCGCCCGGGCACGGCCGCCGGCACCACCAGGATATCCTCGGAAACCAGGGTCCCGACGCCGCGGACCTCGCGGAGCATGGGGCCGCGCTTGACCTTGTCCAGCCAGAGGGTGCGCCGATCCACGCCGGGCGCGGCGGGCTTGAGCCGCGAGACCCCGACCGTAACCGCCGCCACGACAACCAGACCCACCGTGGCAATCGCACCCCGGCGGATCATTTTCATGCGTTTGGCAGATTTTCGTGGTATATCCATGCCCGATCCTCAAGCAAGCCGCGTGCCAGACCAAGGGTCCGGTTCTCAGTTGCCAGTTCCCAGTTCTCAGTTGGGCATTTCCGCCGCTCGGCTGCTTGCTCTTGCTGACAACCGTCAACTATCAACCGACCACTCTTTCTTTCTCTGTCCGCTTTCCGAATCGGCGCGCCCAAATCCGGACAC
>VGYL01000132.1 GCA_016872975.1 Planctomycetota bacterium | reverse complement strand
AATGTCACCCCGTAGCCTTATTGGCGTTAAGGCGCCGAAGTGACATTCCCGTATCTCATTGTTTCATAATGACTTACGACTACTGCGGTCCCACAAGATAGCGTTGTAGTACTAAAGGCGGAACTCCGAACACTCGTCACCACCGTGGTGGGTCACATGCAAGTGCCCTGTGTGCGGAACGCGGATGCTTGACGAACTCCGTCACGCCGCGTAACCTTCAGCCCATGGCAAGAGTCGGGCTCACACCAGATGCAACCAGGGGTTTTCGCTCCTGGCTTCCGTACGTCTGTCTTTTGACACTCCTCGCGACTGTGGCTGGAGCCCAGGTCCGCCACACCCACGGCCTGCTCGCGGAAGGGACCGTATGGGAGAACCCCTATTACATCATCGACTCGGGCGTCGCAGGCCCAACGCTTCTGCTCACCGCGGGCCTGCACGGCAATGAGCCCGCCGGTTACTGGGCCGCCGAACAGATTCGTCACTGGCCCCTCGCACGGGGCCGGCTGATCGTCGTCCCCAGCGTTCAGCGTTATTTTGGGGACAGTCACCTATTATTCTGTGGGGATGAAGGGGTCAGGCTTTGGGGGATACCGGGGAGACAGTTCCCTATGTTTCTGTTGACGCGGGCCGGCGCGGAGCGGTAGACTCCTGGGATGCCCAGGTTCGCCAGAGCGATGGCGGTGGGCTGTGCCCATCATGTGCCGCAGCACGGGAACAACCGCCAGGACGTGTTCTTCGTGGACGACGACCGGCGGGTGTACTTGGAGTTGCTCCAGGAACAGGCCGCAAAGTACGGCTTGGAAGTCTGGGCCTATTGCCTGATGAGCAACCACGTCCATCTGGTGGCGACGCCGCAGGCGGAAGAGTCGCTCGCCCAGGCGATCGGGCGGACCCACTTTCGCTACGCGCGATATGTCAACCGTCTCCACCGGCGCAGCGGCCATCTGTGGCAGGGACGGTTCTACTCGTGTGCGCAGAACCGGCGGCATTTGTGGCTGGCGTTGAAATACGTGGAACGGAATCCCGTGCGGGCGAAGCTCTGCCGCCGGGCGTGGCAGTACGCCTGGTCCAGTGCGGCCGCGCACACCGACCCGAAGGTCGAATCGGGATGGTTGAACCTGCCCCGCTGGTACCAGGAGATGTCGGCGGCGGTGTGGCGGAAGGAACTGACGGAGGGCCTGACGGACAGCGAAGTGGCCCAGATTCGTCTACGGACCCACACCGGGCGGGCGTTGGGCAGTGACAGTTTTGTCAGTAAGCTGGAGACCGTGCCCGGGCGCCGGCTGCGGCCCCTGCCGGTGGGCCGGCCCCGCAAGGATCCGGCCGACGCCGAACGCCTGAAAGGAGCGCGAAAATAGGGGACTGTCCCCAGTATCGGACGATACGACGCAGCTTCTGTGGGTTTGCCCGTACACGTACCTGTGGCGTGTGATAGCGCTCACGCATCCTCTCAATGGGGTTCCTGAATAGCGCCCTCAAGCTCGTAGCGATAGGCATAGCCGCAGAAGCGCGGGCGGCGGTTTCCGGCCACGCCGGGGAGAACGCAAAGGCGACCTTGCCGGAGATGGCTCAACCGGCCGGAAGCCAACGCCGATAGGGCTGTTTCGGTCTGACTAACTACGTGCAGGGCGTTTTCCTTCCAGAGCTGTTGCCAGTGGCTGATCTTGGGTTTTATGAGCGCCGCCGCCGTGCGATAGAACTCCTCCATCGCGGACGGGCCCTCGCTCGCGAACTTTTCTCTAAGTTGGTTAAAGCCGATCACCGCCAAGTCGCGGCGATGAAAGGCCGCTTGGTCGCTGGCCGTGCTGTCGCCACCCGTTGCCGGAGCGAGAGTGGCGGCTTGGTTGTAGAGAGTCGGATCGGCCATGATGTCGGGACTGAAGCTCAACACGAAGTCACCGGCTTCCGGCAGGCCCGCATTCTGCATGATGATCAGGATCTCCAGTAGTCCATCCCGATTGACCAGACGATGAAGCACTCCCGGGGTGAACCACACCAGGCGACCGGGTTCGAGCATCACTTCTTTGAAGCCTTCGCAGCTCAGGGTCTGGACTGACCCCTGGCCCTTGAGCACCACGTAGGCTTCTGTGCAGGCGAGATGCAAATGGGGAGAGCCACCTCTGATCCCATCAGGGCTTGCCGTGTCGTAGACCTTCAGATTGGTGATACCCACGGCACCGGGCAGGTGCGGAATGACCACCTTGCTTTTGGTGTCCGCACTTGCACTTTGCGCGCGAACCTCACTGGCCACGATCGTCCCGGCGGCGGTCAGCACCGATTGCCTGAGGAACTCGCGCCGCCCAACGGCCACGCGCCCAGAAGTGACTTCGCTCGCAAGAGAGACACCATTTGGTGCATCTTTCATGGCTACCCAACCCTCAACCTTTCGGACGGAAACGCATTTGACCGACTACAAACGCACGTGTTCCTCACAGCTCGGTCGCAACCAAACGCAATTGTACGAGCCGACACGGACTCAGGCAACACTAAACGCTGGCAGATCGTTTGCGCTCCTCGCCGTGCTCAGCCTCTGCGCCTGCGGTATGTGGAACTGACGGTGGCCGCCCGGGACGAGGGGCGGGCCGCGGAGTCTCAACCGAGACGCGGCCAGGCCACGTCGCTCTGCCAGTCCCTTGAGCAAACCGACGTTGGTGCAGATGGAACGGGGTGGCGGAGGAGTCCAAACGGTCGCGAGGCAGCCGGCGTCTTTGACAGGATCTCGTCCAAAGACGCAGCCCTATTGGGATATCAGTAGACCGGTCTTACCAGCGTCGGGGGATCAAGCGCGTGCCAAACGCGCGTGCCAGACATGTGCGTCTGGGCTACGGTTGGTCTTCGGCTGATCTACGCCTGATCTCCTAACTTCTTATTTGGCCTTCATTAACCGTCTTCTGCCAAGGACTTACGGACGGGGTCAACGTACTGGTTGAACTATGCCCCCCTCGCGGTCCCGGCTTGGATTGGCGCCCAAGCGCGTGGATTCGGTATGGGTCGTCAGCAGAATGTGGCTCGGAGACGGTATGGCCAAGAGCCCGTCATTTTCCCGCCGCGAGAGAGCGTATCAGCCGAAGGTCGAGCGTGCCCTTCGCACCCCAACCTTTCTGGCCCGCTGGTATTTGGGGCCGGAACTGCTCGTACGAAGAGAAGGCTTGTTCTGCCAGATCATCGGTCTCGAACGCAGTTGCGAGCGTCCTCATCGCGTGTTTCGCGGGCGTGTCCTTTCGGCGGGCCTGCGTGAAAAGGTTCTGTTGAGGGAGTATCGTCAGCGGTGGCCGGCAAGCCTCATCAGATGGGCGGCGCGCGTCGGAGACTGCCTGGGTGAGCCGGCGAAACCAACTCTGTGGAGAACCGCTGATGAATGTCAGAACCCCCGCGAAGGTCCCAACACCCCTTTGCCTCGCACGACGCCAGTTCGATCAATGGCGTAAGCAGCAGCGAGGCCGTAAACGACTGCCCCGAGAGTTTTGGGCCAAGGCAGTGACGCTCGCCCGAGAACACGGGATCAACAAGACCGCCCGCGCGCTGGGCTTGAAGTACGAGTCGCTCAAGAAGCACCTCGAAGCGACGCCGCCGGCGGCATCGGGTCCGGCGGCGGCCGGGCCTGAGTTCCTCGAGCTTCTGCCTCGGACGGTGGTTCCCTCATCTCTGGAGTGCACGATCAGGTTGGAAGACAGCCGGGGCGGGAAGATGCGGATGCATGTGAAGGGGGCCAGCATAGCCGATCTGGCGTCCTTTGCACGTGGCTGGCGGGACGGGCAGGCATGATCCAGGTGACGCCCCAGATGCGGATTCTGGTGGCCGTCGAGCCGGCGGACTTCCGCAAGGGGATCGACGGGCTGGCCCGTGTGTGTCGCGAGACCCTTCGCCAGGATCCCTTCAGCGGTTACGTGTTCGTGTTTGGCAACCGCTGCCGCAAGGCGATCAAGATTCTGGTCTACGATGGACAGGGGTTCTGGCTGTGCCAAAAGCGGTTGTCCAAGGGCCGGTTCCCCTGGTGGCCACCGCAAGCGTCCGCAGCGACCGAGGCCCTGGAGGCGCACCAACTGACGGTCCTGCTGTCGGCGGGCAACCCGGCGGCGGCCCAAGGGGCTCCCCCTTGGCGTCGGGTGGATGTGGGAGCATAAGCCAGCAAAGGGTGGGTCTTCTGCGAGAGGGTTGAAGTCCAGGCCCACCGTTGTCCGATAATGAGAGATTGCGGTGTATCAGACAGGATGTGGGGTGGACGATGGGCCACCTTCGAAGGATCAAGAGAGCATGCCGGGGTCAGCCTCCAGGGGCGGCCCAGCCACAGGCCGATGGCCCCGCGGAACGCATCGACTTGGACCGGAGCGAGCTGGAGGCGATCCTAGAGCGTGCGAAGACCGCCCTGAGTGAGGAGGAATACACCAGACTGCACGCGGCGGTCGAGACGCTGGCGTTCTTGACCCAGGAGTTGGAGAAGAAGCACGTGTCCCTCCAGCGGCTCAAGCAATTGCTCTTCGGGGCCACGACAGAGACGACCCGCCGGGTGCTCCAACGTGTTATGGACGACGCCGGACAGAAGAAGGATTCCGAGCGTCCCGACGTGGCAGGAGGCCAGGAGACCTCGTCGCCGTTATTTTGGGGCAGGCACGAATGGCACTGCCGTGAGTTTCCCGTCGCATGAGGACACAAACTCCCCGGCGGGCATGCAGAGCATCATGTCCCTTGGTCTCCGGCAGGAAAAATCTTGCCTCTCCCCGCCAGAATCGTATCATGGTTTCGGCCTTCCTTAGCCGATATTGTTCGTGGCCCTCCTTGGCTTGGCTTCGCATAAAAACCAAGGAGGGCTTTGTCATGCATAGCCTATCAGCATCCCCCGCACGTGGCAAGAGCGACTTTGCCGCCGCTTGGGCCCACGCGATCACCTGATCACCTGGACGCGGCCGAAGAAACCGGCCTGGATGTCCCAGGAGCAGTACGACCAGATCCCCGAGACCCTCACGCTACGCGAGGTCCAATTCCAGGTGACGGTCCCCGGCTACCGGGCCCAAACCCTCACCATCATCACCACCCTGACCGATCCCAAGACCTATTCCCGCCAGGATATCGCGGAATTATACGGCTTCCGGTGGAATGTGGAACTGGATATTCGCGCCATCAAGCAGACGCTGCATTTGGACCACGCCCGGTGCAAGACCCCCGCGATGGTCCGGCGGGAACTGTGGGTGACGTTATTGGCGTACAATCTGATCCGCAAAGTGATCGCCACCGCCGCCGCGGTGCACCACAAGCAGCCGCGGCAACTGGGCTTCACGCGGGCCTGCCAAAGCATTTTGGCGTCCTGGATGCTCTTGGCGACGGGGGCCTGCCGGGACGTGCGCGGCCTCTACGAGATGCTGTTGGCCCAGATCGCCGCGAACGAGGTGGCCAACCGGCCCGACCGCATTGAGCCACGCGTCCTCAAACGGCGGCGCCACCGCTACCCGCTGATGCAACGGCCCCGCGCCGCATTGCGCGCGGAACTCACGAAAACCTAACTCTGGGCCAGCCAAGGGGTTGCGCACGGCAGTGCCATTCGAGAAATCCCTTGTTCTTCAATTCCCACACCATCGCCAGCTCCAGCAGGGTCCCGGTGCCGCCCGGCAGGACGACGTAGCCCTGGCCAAGTTGCACGAGCGTGCCCAGCCGCTCATCGAGCGAGCAGGCGGCGATCTCCCGCGTGACGAACTCGTTCGCGACACTGTTCTTGAACGCCGAGCACGTCACGCCGATCACCGTGCCGCCGACTTGGGCGGCGCCTTTGGCCGCCGCGCGCCTCGTGCCGCGATAGCCGCCATTGGCAATGGCGAACCCCGCCTCGGCCAGCGCCCGGCCGATCCCTTCGGCCAAGACATAAACCGGCTCCCCGGGCCGAGCCCGGCCGGTCCCGAACACGCTGACGACGATCTCATCCATGGGCTAAGGAAAAGGCAGAGCGACAAGGCAGCACCGCATTTCTCAAGTCCCGAGACTGTAGGGCAGAGATTGCTTCGTCGCTGCGCTCCTCGCAATGACATCGTCGGCGGTTGTCGCAATGACATGGCTGGCGGCTGTATGTCATTGCGAGCGAGGCTGGCCGAGCGCGGCAATCTACCCCTACAATCCTGGAACTTGCGACATGCCGTGCTGGAAAGCGAAAGCCCAGCCACGGCTGCCCGTTCCTTTTTACCTTCTCCTTTTTACTTTTTACTTTCTTGACGTGTGAAGTTCAGCAGGCCCGCGGCGAGCAGGATGTCGCGGTCGCGGGCGGAGAGCTCCAGCTTGCCCGTGAAGGCGAAGGAGCCGTCGGCTTTGCGGATCTCGACCTGGTCGCTGCCGCGGATCGCGCCGAGGAGGTCCTCGATCACCAGCTCGTCATTGGCCTGGAGCCGGTCGTAGTCAGCGGGGTCGGCGAAGCGGATCGGCACGATGCAGAAGTTGATCAGGTTCGCCCGGTGGATGCGCTCGATGCCGCGGGCGAGGACCGCCCGGACGCCCAGGTACATCGGGCACAGGGCCGCGTGCTCCCGCGAGGAGCCCTGGCCGTAGCTTTCGCCCGCCACGATGACGCCCGCGACGCCCTGGCGCTTGAGGCCCAGGGCCCGTTCGGCGAACGTGGGCCGGCCCGGCTCGCTGAAGCAGTTGAACACCACCTTGGCGTACTCCGGCACGTTCGAGCGGAGCTTCAGGTACGTCCCGGCGGGCATGATATGGTCGGTCGTGATCTTGTCGCCGCACTTGAGCAGGACCTGGCCGACCAGCCGCTCGGGCAGGCCCGGCGGGGCTTCCGGCACGACGATGGTGCGGCCGCGCAGGACCTCGGCCGTCTGGGCCTGCTCCGCCGGGAGGGGCGGCTCGATCATGCTGTCGTCGATCTGGAACTCGCGCGGCATCTTGACCTGCGGATACGCGACACTCATCTTCTGGGACAGGTCGCGCGGGTCGGTGATCGTGCCCGTGAGCACGGAGGCGACCGCCGTCTCGGGACTGACGAGGTAGACCTGGTCGTTCTTGGTGCCGCTGCGGCCGGCGAAGTTGCGGTTGAAGGTCCGCAGCGTCACCGTGCCGTCGGCGGGGGAGAAGCCCTGCCCGATGCAGGGTCCGCAGGCGGATTCGAGGATGCGCGCCCCGGCGGCGATCAGGTCCGCCAGCGCCCCATTGGCGGCCAGCATGTTCAGCACCTCCCGGCTGCCCGGCGCGACGGCGAATTCCACCATCGGGTCGATCCGGCGGCCCTTGAGCACCTTGGCCATCATCATCAGGTCCGTGAAGCTCGAATTCGTGCAACTGCCGACCACGACCTGTCCCACCTTCTTGCCGGCCACCTCGCGGATCGGCTTGATACAGTCCGGCGAGGAGGGGCAGGCCGTCATCGGCTCCAGGGCCGACAGATCGAGCGCGATCACACGATCATAGGCCGCGTCTTTATCGGCCGTCAGCGGCCGGTAGTCCCCCTCGCGCTTCTGGGCGGTGAGGAATTTTCTCGTCTGCTCGTCGCTCGGGAAGATACTCGTCGTGACGCCCAGCTCGGCGCCCATATTCGTGATCGTCGCCCGCTGGGGCACGGTCAGGCTCTTGATGCCGGGCCCGAAGTACTCGACCGCCCAGCCGACGTTGCCCTTGGTCGTCAGCTCGCTGAGCATCTTCAGGATGATATCCTTGGCGGCCACCCAGTCGCCGAGCTTGCCGGTCAGCTTCACGCCGAGGACCTTCGGGCACTGGAGGTAGAACGGCCCGCCGCCCATGGCGACCGCGACATCCAGCCCGCCGGCGCCGATGGCCAGCATGCCGATCCCGCCGCCGGTGGGGGTGTGCGAATCGCTGCCCAGCAGGGTGGCCCCGGGCTTGCCGAACCGCTCCAGGTGCACCTGGTGGCAGATGCCGTTGCCCGGCCGGGAGTGGTAGACCCCGCTCTTGGCGGCCACCGTCTGGAGGTACAGGTGGTCGTTGTGATTCTCCGGCCCGAAGCCGGCCATGTTGTGATCGACGTAGCTGACGGACAGGTCCGTCCGGACCCGCCCGACGCCCATCGACTCGAACAGCAGAAAGGCCGTCGTGCCCGTGGCGTCCTGGGTCAGCGTCTGATCGATCCGAATCCCGATCTCCGTGCCCGGCGTCAGTTGCCCTTCGACCAGGTGTTCCTGCAAAATCTTGTGAACCAGTGTCGTGCCCAAGTCAGTCACTCCTAAGGAATCTGGAGCCGCCAATCTACCAGAAACCGTCCCAAAACACAAACGGCGGTTTGCTCAGCGCTGGGACTGCCAGAACAGGCGGGAAGCCAGGTGCCCTCAAGCCGCAGGCTCTGGTTTGTAGTGTGCCCGTAAGGGCATAGCGAGAAACGCCTTGCGGCTTCGGGTGCCATGCCAAACGCCGGCCTAGTTCAAGAAACGGCCTTCTCGGGTACCAAAGGTCGGGTGGCAGCGGCAAGCGGAGTCTTCGGAGCTTGCCGATGGTCTCGTCCATCCGCCATCGGCAAGGCCTGCGCAAAGCCTACGGCCTTGCCGCTGCCACCCGCCCAGACGGTTACCCCGGTCTGAACCAGGCCCAAGCGCCTGTCCGGCGCGGAAGTGGTTCGGAGTTCCGCGTTTACGCGGGTCGGACCAGTCCTGCCTTCCACTGTCCCGGATTCTGAGCGAAAGGCGGAGAAATCGCGGGCCCGATCTGATAAAATGGTCCGTAATGGCAACGACAGATTCCAGTAAGAAATCGCTGCTTGGCCTGCTCGAAGAGCGGTTTGTCGAGGGGGTGGGCTTTGGGCATCGGCCGGGCGGGCAGTTCCGGCCGGATGCGACGGCCTGGGCCATCCTGGCCCTGGAAGCGGTCGGCAGCACCAGCGGCACCGCGGGCAAAGCGCGGCGCCTGCTCGCCCACGCTCAGGGCGAAGATGGGCGGGTGTGCGTTTCGCGGCAGGATCCGGATGCCTACTGGCCCACGCCGCTGGCGATCCTCGCGTGGCACGGCGTGCCGGAGTATGACGAGCCGCGCCGGCGGGCCCTTGGCTTCCTGCTCGACGCCGACCTGATCGGGGTCCTGGAGGGTCCCCAGACGGGCGAAAGCCACGATGTGACGATCCGCGGCTGGCCCTGGACCGTCAAGGCCCACCCCTGGGTGGAGCCGACGGCGTATGCCTTGATGGCCTTGCGGGTCTGCGGCCAGGCCGCCCACAGCCAGGCCCGGGACGCCGTGCGCCTGCTCCTGGACCGCCAACTGGGCGCCGGCGGCTGGAACGTGGGCACCACCATCACCTTCGGCCAGGAGATGTGGCCCACCCCGGAGGCGACCGGTCTGGGCCTGCAAGCCCTGGCGGGTCTCGTGCCGGAAGCGGATGTGCACAGGAGCCTCGCCTATCTGCGGACGCAACTGCCGAGTCTGAACGCGCCGATGTCCCTCGCGTGGACGATTCTCGCGCTGCGGGCCTGGCAGGAGACGCTCGACCAACCGCACGAGCGAATCGCGCAGGTTCTCGCCCGCCGGGAGCAACGGGGCCCCTGGGACACCTTCTCCCTGAGCCTGCTGCTGCTCGCCGCGCACTGCCAGGCAGGGCTGATGCATCGCCTTGGGCATTCTGAATCAGGGGGCAGATGATGACGGGTCACCCTATATGCCAAAACGAGCAACGAGGGGTGGCAGCGCCAAGGTCTTTGGCCTTGACGATGGTCTCGCGCACACGCCGGTCGCCATCGTCAAGGGCGGAGCCCTTGGCGCTCAGGGCGAACGCGAAGTCGCTCAACCGGCCTCTTCTATGTCATTGCGAGGAGCGCAGCGACGAAGCAATCTCCATTCGTGGCCCGGGAGATTGCTTCGCTTCGCTCGCAATGACCTGCGGCGGGATTGTCCTGACGACTTTGCGTTCGCCCTGCCTTGGCGCTGCCACCCAGAGGTGGAGCGCCTGGCTCGGGAAAAGAGGACATTCTACTTTTCCCCTTCCGCAAAGGAAAAGTAGAATGTCCCCTTTTCCGGCGGGGGCCGCTGGCGGGGCGGGTGCCGGACTGGCACCTGGCAGATTTGTTTCCTGCGGTAGATGAAGCATGCTTACGAGGCGTAAGCATGGCACCTGATTACCCAAGTGGGTCGTCAGTAGACAGCAGAGTTGATTCGCGGAAAGAGTCATGACCGATTCGCATTCGACAAAACGGTTGCCGGGCAAGATCTCGCGTCGGGCGTTGCTGGCGGATGGACTGGCCGTGGTGACGCTCGGCACGGCCGGGGCGCTGCTGCGCGAGCACCTGCAGCAGCGGGCCCGCAAAGCCAGGGTGTTCATCGCCAAGGCGCCTTCGTACGACGCGGATCTCGTCTCGCCCATTCTCGCGGGGCTGCGCAGTCTGGGCCTCGGTCCTCGGCAGACGCGCGGCAAGCGCATCCTGCTCAAGCCGAACTTCGTGGAGACCCGGCGCGGCACGCGGCACATCTGCACCCGGCCGGAGGTGGTCTTTGCGGCGGTCGAGGCCTTTCGCAAGCTGGGGGCCGCGGCCGTCCTGATCGGCGAGGGGTCCGGCCATTGCCGGGATACCGACCGGGTCCTGGATGAAGCGGACATGGCGGCGGCGCTGGTCGAGCACCAGACGCCGTTCATCGATCTCAACAACGACGATCTCGTCGTCCGGCCCAATGCCGGCAGTCCCCGTGCCGAGAGCGTAGCGCTCCGGCCCTCGAATCACGGACAGGATGCCCGCGTCACGCGTCTGGCGACATTGACCCTGCCGGCCACGGTGGACCAGGTCGATTGGATCGTCTCCATGCCCAAGATGAAGACGCATCACTGGGTCGGGGTGACCCTGTCCATGAAGAACCTGTTCGGCCTGATGCCGAGCATCATCTACGGCTGGCCCAAGAACGTCTTTCACTGGATCGGGCTGGAGCAATCGATCCTGGACATCAACGCCACGGTGCGGCCGCACCTGGCGATCGTCGACGGCATCGTCGGCATGGAAGGCGACGGCCCGATCGTCGGCACGCCGAAACCCGCGGGCGTTCTGGTTCTGGGCCGCGACCTGGCCGCGGTCGATGCCACCGCCGCCCGGATCATGGGGATCGATCCGCTGAAGATCGGCTACCTCAAATCCGCGAACGGCACGCTCGGGACCATCCTGGCGGACAACATCCTCCAACGCGGCGAGACCATCGCCGCGGTGCGAACCGACTTTGAGCTCATGGACTTCATCCCCGCCCAACAGGGCCTGCGCCTGGCCCGCACCTGAGCCAGACCCGAGCGGCCCGCACTGCGTGGCGGAGGCGCCCTCTTCGTAGGGCGAGCGTCCCCGCTCGCCGAAGAAGTTGGGCGGGGACGCCCGGCCTACGAAGAGGCGCAGGTGGCGTGTCCACGCGTGTGTAGATAGGTCCTTACGTGGGCACACACACGACATGCTTGCGCAACAGTAAGGATGGTGCCCGGTATGTGACTTTGCCGGGTGCGGCGGGTATTGGGTGGCGGAGGCGCCCTCTTCGTAGGGCGAGCGTCCCCGCTCGCCGAAGAAGTCGAGCGGGGACGCCCAACCTACGAAGAAGCGCAGGTGGCGTGTCCACGCGTGTGTAGTACGACAGCGCAATATAGGCTCAAGAAAATAACAGGAGCCGGTCGATAACTCCTTCGAGAAGATCAACTTACAAGGAGAATCGACATGGATGTCCAAC
>VGYL01000131.1 GCA_016872975.1 Planctomycetota bacterium | reverse complement strand
TTGGAGGGGTCGGCCCGCCCGACGAAGCCGCGATTCAGCACGACGGCGTGGAAGAAGCCTTGCGTCAAGTCCTTCGCCTCTTCGTTGGGGTAGCCCTTCCTCCGCAGGTAGCAGTAGACGGGTTTCCAGTACCGCTCGATCAGCACGCCGATCAGGGCCTTGTCCCTCGTGTCCGCCGCCTGGATACCACCAATCAAGGACCACTGCGTGGTCAGAAACGCCTCGCAGGCGCCGCCCATACTCGTTCGACCGCCGTCGCTCATCGCTGCCGTTTCCAGGAGTCTGGGTTTCGGGCCGGGCCACCCTCGTCTCTGGTGGCCCGTAGACGATCAGGCTGCTGCATAGACTGTAGCCAATAACTCCTTCTTTTTCAAGTACCTATGGCAACAGAGACAGGCCGAACGCAAAGCCGGCCCCCGATGTCATTGCGAGCGAAGCGAAGCAATCTACCACCCGCGGGATTGAGATTGCTTCGTCGCTGCGCTCCTCGCAATGACATCGCGGGATTTGCCGAGCGACTTTGCATTCCCCCTGGCAACGGAGGTGATGCATGAACCCACGTCGCGTGCCGCGAAAGCGTGGACTTCCCGAGTTTGTGAGGAGCGGGCGCGCAACATCGAGGATTTCTGCGGGATTACAGGGGGAGTGAATCGTTTGTGCTATATTCATAAGGTGTAGGTGCCGCAACCTATACGGCCCGCTCGTCCGAAAGGAAGGTGTCCAATGAAGCGATCCTGCAATTCCGCGATTGTCATGCTCGCCACCGCACTCGAGTTCTTGGCTGTCTGCAGAACGCCGACCGCCATAGCGGGTTTCACCTTCGGTGAGCCGACGCCCCTGAGATCCATGACCTCGGCTCTCCTCCCGAGCCCAGACGAGATCTACTGTTTCTCCTACGACGGTTTGGAGATGTACTTCGGCTCGCCCCGGCCGGGCGGGCAGGGCGACTACGACCTGTGGGTATCGAAACGTGCCTCACCGAACGAAGATTGGGGTCCCCGGCAGAATCTGGGCCCCGCCGTGAACAGTCCGCAAGGAGACTACTATGCCTCTATTTCCGCCGACGGGCTGTCGCTGTACTTTGCCTCGTCACGGGGCGGTGCTTCGGTTGACTACGACGATCTGTACGCAACGACACGCGCGATGCGGAAAGACCCCTGGGGCCCAGCAGTGAATCTCGGGCCCGTGGTGAACCGTTCGGGCATCCAGGAACGTAGTCCTTGGATCCTCCCCAATGGTCTGGAACTGTACTTCATGTCACATCGGTCCGGCGGATATGGCGGATCGGATTTCTGGGTGACAAGACGGGCGACGGCGGACGACCCCTGGGGACAGCCGGTGAATCTGGGGCTGCCCGTGAATACGGCGTACTACGAGTCCTACCTCTCTCTATCGCCAGATGGACTGCTGCTCTTGTTCAACGAGAGTTATACGGCTGGTCGGCCCCGCCGGCCCGGCGGATACGGTGAAAGCGACATGTGGATGTCCAGGCGGGCGAGCCTTTCGTCCCCCTGGCAGACGCCCGTGAACCTTGGGCCCCGGTTGAACAGTCCCGCGGGCGATTTTCTCCCCCGCATCTCGCCAGATGGTCGCACCTTGTACTTTCTGTCCGACCGGACCGGTTGGGACTGTTGGCAGGCATCCCTCGACCCGGTCCTCGACTTCAACACGGATGGCAGAGTGGATGAGAAGGACGTGCTGATCATGACGCAGCACTGGGGCGAGGACTATCCACCCTGCGATGTCGGTCCCTTTGCCTGGGGCGACGGCATCGTGGATGGGCAGGACTGGATAGTCCTCCTGGAGACCATCGAGGGCTCGGAATTCGCCCTGACTCCCAAGGTGCACGCGGCAGATGTCCCGCGCGACGTCATCCTGAGCTGGACCTTGCCGAAGTTCGCGAAGGCACAGGATGTGTACTTCGCGGTTTCCCTGGAAGATGTCCGCCGCGCCGGCCGCGCCGACCCGCGCGGCGTCCTGGTCAGCAGGGCTCAGTCCGCGACCACGTATGATCCCGAAGGGCTCCTGGAATTCAACTGCACGTACTATTGGCGGGTCGATTTCGTGGTCCCCGGTCCCACGCCCACCGTCTACCAAGGGCCGGTCCTGAACTTCAAGACCGTTGCGTATTCGTACCCCATTACGACGAGGATCACGACCACTGCGTCCGGTGCCCAACGCGGCATGGGGCCCGAGAAGACCGTGGACCGGTCGGGACTCGACAAGAGCGATGGGCATTCGACACAGCCCACGGACATGTGGTTGAGCACGAACGTGGCGCCGGCGTGGATTCTGTACGAGTTCGACCAGGTGTACACGCTGCACGAAATGTGGGTCTGGAACCACAACTGGGTGGCCGAGCCCGCGATGGGCTTCGGGTCCAGGAAGGTCGGCGTAGAACACTCGACCGACGGGACGAATTGGACCTCGCTGGCGGACACGGAGTTTGCCCGGGCGCCGGGGCAGGGCGGCTATGTGCACAACACGACCGTCAGCTTCAACGGCGTGCCGGCCAGGTACGTGCGACTGACCGCCCAGAGCAACT
Organism: Planctomycetota bacterium; assembly: GCA_016872975.1. Taxonomy (GTDB): domain Bacteria; phylum Planctomycetota; class Phycisphaerae; order Sedimentisphaerales; family Anaerobacaceae; genus PLanc-01. Next base: position 9,081 of record VGYL01000131.1, on the reverse strand, counting down.
GGGGCGGCACGCCGGCTCCCTGTGGGTTGAGCGAGGTGCGATTCTTCTATATCCCGGACCGATCTGCGACCCATCCATAGGAACGTAGAAGTCGCGGACTTCCTGATCGGACCAGGGCTTGATCTCGATCAACTCGAAGACACGGGCGATGGACGGCGGCAGTCTGACCATTTCCTGACGCCTCTCTTCGAGGCCGACCACCCGTAGACACAGCGACAGTCCCTGCCGGCTGGTCGCGATCTCATCCACAATACTCTTGAGCCAGCTCACGAAGCTCTCGGAGGTAGCCAACCCATTGATGTCGTCCAGGATCAGGAGCAGCCCCCGCCGATCGCCCGAGAGCTTGTCCAGAAGCCGGCGCATGGAAGGAACGAAGTCATGCGCGATCATGGAAAGGTCTTGCGGGGAGACGCTCAACTCCACCGAGATACCAAAGAGACCGACGTCTCGGACGTGCGCTCCAAAGAACTCCCGTGTTTTCGAATACCAGGGCGTCTCAATGCTCTCTTTGAGCAGGCGGTCAAACGTCCTGCGGATCATCTCCGGCACATCGCGCACGCCACCCAGGAACACATGACAACCTGCCACCTCTTGTTCTCTGGCCGTGAGATGCCGCACAAAGGACACCAGGGAACTCTTCCCGATCCCTCGTTCGCCCGACACGAATCCGACCCGGAGCCGCTTTTGGAGTGACGCCTCGACCATACTCCGTAGACGCTCGATCTCCGCAATGCGTCCGACGAAGAACTCGATGGGAACTGGTTGTCCCGGGCTGAATGGACTGGACTCCGGATCCATGTCTGCCCCTCAAACATAAGCGGCCGTTCTTGACGCAGCCTCTATGCCATCTTGGGCTGAGCCTGCGCCTCCTATAGCCCCGAAGTCTGCACCTTGTCAAGATCAAAGAGGTCGGGCTGATCACCTTGAGAGCCTTAGCGTTTCTGTTGCTCCAAACCGAGATGCTCACAGGCCTGGCGGGTGATTTCGCGGCCGCGCTTGGTGCGGCGGACGAAGCCGATTTGCAGCAGGTAGGGCTCGACGACGTCCTCGAGCGTGTCGCGCTCCTCGCCCAGGGTGGCGGCGAGGGCCTCGATGCCGGCGGGGCCGCCGTTGTAGACCGTTGCCAGCGCCCGCAGGAAGGACCGGTCCAGCTCATCCAGGCCGAGTGCGTCGATCTGCTCCATTTTGAGGGCGTTGTCCACGATCTCGATGCTCAGGGTCCCGGAGCCTTTGACTTGGGCGTAGTCGCGGACCCGCTTGAGCAGGCGGTTGGCGACCCGCGGCGTGCCGCGGGACCGGGCGGCGATCCGTTCCGGGGTGCCTTCCTCGCAGACCAGTTTCAGCAACTGGGCGGAGCGGCTGAGGATTTCCGTCAGCTCGCCGGTCGTGTAGAAGTCGAGGTGATAGAGCATGCCGAACCGGCTGCGCAGGGGGGCGCTGAGCAGGCCGGCGCGGGTGGTGGCCCCGATCAGGGTGAAACGCTTGAGCGGGAAGTTGATCGTCTTGGCGTGCAGGCCGCTATCGACCGTGAAATCGACGCGGACGTCTTCCATTGCCGGGTAGATGAACTCCTCGACCGGCGTGCTGAGCCGGTGGATCTCGTCGATGAAGAGCACGTCGCCGACGTTGATGTTGGTGAGCAGGCCCATCACGTCGCCCGCCTTGACCAGGGCCGGGCCGGAGGAGGACCGGATGCGGGCCCCCCTCTCGTGGGCGACCACGTTCGTCAGGGTGGTCTTGCCGAGGCCGGGAGGGCCATAGAAGAGCATGTGTTCCAGCGGTTCCCCTCTTTTCTTCGCCGCCGCGATGGCAATGGACAGCTTCTCCCGTACGTTCTGCTGGCCGATACACTCGTCCAGGGACTTCGGACGCAACGACACGTTGAACGTCTCCTCGGCCTCGCTCAATGCTTGCGCGCTGATGACTCTACCGATTGCCATGTCGGCAGTGTATCCGTTTTGCAGGAAACTGCAACAAGGCGGTGTTCGGTAGTTGGTGGTATGTAGGATGGGCTTTGGCCCATGCGGCGCTTGCGCGACCATTTGGATCATCCGCATGGGCTGAAGCCCATCCTACACATCTACGCGTCTTCCTATTGATTTGCGAGATATCGCTCGTACTCGGCGCGGGTGTCGACAAGTTCCAACTGCTGCCCGCTCCAGGGATTCTCGCCGCTGAAGTTGGCCGTGTTGTAGGCCTTGCTGTCGATCCGCCCTTCGGGTCCTTCGAGGCCCCAGGAGTCGGTCTGGTAGACCTTGGCGCCTTCGCTCTGGGCGACCCAGGTGCCCTGGCCGAGCGTGGTCTGGCTCCACATGTGGCTGGTGTAATCACGGCTGCGCGCGCCGTCTCTGACCGTGGCCAGGTAGTCGTCGAACGCCCGGCTCGACTCGGCGATGGACTTCTGCAGGTTGCGGTTCAACTGCTGCTGCCGGAGGGCCTGGTTCTGCATCTCCTGGCCCATCCACTGCGGGTTCACCTGGACCGTCTTTTCCAGCCGCAGGAACAGCGGCAGCCACTGGTCATACTCGCTATCCGGCGCCCAACTGCCCTGGAGCGAGACCTGCCAGACCGGGCTGATGGGCTTGATCGAGCACATGACGCAGAAGAGACCCCGGCACGTCAGGCCGGTCGGGACATTGCGGAACTGAACGTGGATCAGGCGCGCATCGACCTGGAACCCCTGGGAACGCATTTGCTGGATCAGTTGGGTGCTCTCGGGCACCGCCTGCTCCACCGGGCACTCGCTGATGACCTGCACGTCCCGGGTACTCTTGCCGGATTCGAGCACGACCTTCAGCGCCTGCGGTGGAGGCTGATACGGGACGTTGATCACCCCCGGAACCGGGATGTCCGTCGGCAGGATCGTGAGCCACAGACTGCCGAGTCCGTGCGTCCGTGTCTGGGCGTTGTTGATGGCCGCGTATTGGACTCGGCCCCCTTCCAGAGCCCAGCCTTCGGGGATTTGGAGCGACAGCGATTGGTCTGTCAGGGCGGCGGGTTGCAGGGGCATCTGCTTTCCCGGTCGTTGCGAGGCCTGCTGGATCATCGCGGCCAAGGGCAGCTTCGCCTCTGGAGCAGCGGACGCCTGCTGTGCCGCCTGGCGGCCCTGCTCCTGCACGGACGCAACTCCCTGGGAAGCGTAGGCGAGATTGGCCGCGACGGTCGTCAACGTCGGGCGAAACTCGGTCCATCTCGTCGTCCTGGCCAAGAGAATGTAGACGCTGCCGGCATTGCCGGTATGGAAGAAATAGCCGTGCCCGGTGCCTTTCTCCCCTTCGGCGGTCAGCGTCAGGTCCGTGATCGTGCGGTCGCGCTGGGGTGTCGAATTGACGTTGGCCGCCTGGAGATCGGGATATTGCTGACGCAGCGCGGCGATGCACCGGGCGGCCAGCACGACGGAATCCCGGATCTCCGGACCCACCGGGAACGTGATGAACAGGACCATCGCGTTCTCCTGCGGCTCCATCACGGTCACGCCGTACGTACCCGGGCCGAACATGTCGCCTTGGGCCGCCTTCCAGTCGCGGGGCTTGTAGAGCAGGACCTTGCCATCGGGGGACTGATACTTTTCGAAAGAGGCCGGGGTGGCGCCAACCGCCGCCGGCGCGGCAGGACGCTGCGGCTCCGGCGCTGGAACGGCGACTGTCAGCTTCTGCCCGCACTCGGGGCAGAACTTCGCCTGGGCCTCGACCGGGACGCCGCACTGGGGGCAGCGGGGCTGCGCGGGAGCCTGGGCCTTCGGCTGGACCTGCGGCTCCAGGGCCGGCTTGACGTCGCTGATGGGCGGCTTGGGGGCCGGCTGACTGTCGGCCTTCGGCGGCTTCGACGCCGCCTTGGCACTTGTGGGCGGCTTCTGCCCCGGCTTGACATTGGTGGACGTGAGCGTGACCACGGTCTGCTGGCCCCCCGCCATCATCATCTGCTTTACGGGCCCGACCCCGTCGGCGTAGTAGCTCAGGGAGGCCGCCGACGGCTGGCCGGGCAGGCCGTTGACGACCGAATAGACCTTGACGGTGTCGAACGTGCCCGCCGGCGTCTGGACCCGCTCCTTGCCGATGGACTGGAACGTCGTCGTCAAGGACATGCCGGGCTGCTTGACGGTAGCGGTCCACGAATCGCCTTCCTGGTACGGCAGCTTGATCCGCATCACGGGCGGATCGTACCGGAACTCCTGCCCCTGGGCCTGCCCCATGTAGGTCTTGACCCCCTGGGCGTCCACGGCGATGTATTCCTGGCTTTTCTGCAACCCCATCGTCGTCTCGACAACCGCGCACCGCACCGTCCCGACGTCCGTAAATCCGGCGACCCGCATCGTCATCTGGGCCCCGTTGGACATCGTGAAAACCCACTGGTTTCCCTCCTGGAGCGGCAGATAGTCCGCAGCCACTTCCGTCGAAACCAGGAAGACAGTCAAAACTGCTGCGACTCTGACCGTTCGCATAGTGCTCTCCGTCATAGCAGGAAACGTCCGTCGGCCAAGCTCATTCTGCTTGGAACCGCCATCAGCATGATATGAGGGCACGGGAGCGCCAGTCAAGGTGGACGGCAGCAGCCCTTCGCCGCATACAGGCCGCGCACGAGGGCAAGCATCTTTTGGCTGACCAGAGCGTCTCCTGCGTCACGCCGAAATATGTCGCGCGGCGTGGTGTTACTCCTCCCCAACCTCCCTTTGCGGGAGCTTCGCACGCCACTTCTCAGCTTCTTCAGATTTGCCCCAGGATCCGTAGAGGGTCACAAGCTGCCTCAGCGACTTGATGGTGTGCGGGTGTTCGCGGCCGAGCTTGGCCTCGCGGCCTTCAAATGCTTCCTTCAGAAGTCGCTCCGCGTCCTCGTGGCGGGCCTGCTGGATGTACAGCACACCTAAGTCGTTTATGGATTCCAGCGTCACTGGATGGTCGTCACCGAGCGTACGGCGACCGATATCTAATGCATTCGTAAGCAGCGGCTTGGCCTCGTCGAACCGGCGTCGAGCCGTGTACAATTCTGCCAGGCCGTTCATGCAGCGTACGGTGTCCCGGTGCTCCTTGCCACGTACCTTTCGTAGCCCTTCCAGCGCCTCGGCAAGTGCCTTCTCGGCCTGTTCGTACCTGCCTTGACCAGCATACAACCGGCCGAGCCCCTCAATGGACCAGAGTGAGTACACGTGCTCCTCACCGAGCACACGGCGCTGCATCTTGAGCGTCTTGAGGTACAGTGACTCTGACTCTTCGTACCGCCCCTGCTGTCTATATACCCTAGCCAAAAAGGTCATGAATGCCAGTGTGTATGGGTTCTCGTCACCCCACACCCTGCGCTGGGTTTCCCGCGTCTTGAGGTACAGTGCCTCTGCCTCGTCGTACCGCCCCTGCTCCTCATATACCTGGCCGAGGTTGCCTAATAAACGAAAGGTCGACTCATGCTGCTCGCCCAGGACATTACGGCTGGTCTGGAATCCCTTGGAGAACAACTGCTCGGCCTCGTCATACCGACCAAGGTCCGTGTACGCGATGCCAAGGTCATTCATGGAGACCAGCGTAATCGGATGCTCGTCACCGAGTACGCGGCGGCTTATCTCAAGTTTTTTGGCCCAAAGCCGCTCTGCTTGCCCGTATCGTCCCTGATCGCAGTAAACCCAGCCAAGGCGTCCCATGGAGTTTAGTGTCTCGGGGTGCTCCTGGCCGAGTTGTTCCTGACGTATTTGCAGCGCGCGCTCAAGATGAGGCTCAGCCGCCTTGATTTCGCCAAGCATCCGGTATGTCCAGCCGAGCGTGTCACGTATAGATGACTCAACCAGGGGCTCATTTCTGAACTTGCCCTCGAGGTTTTCTGAGGCGGTGTCAAGAAAGGAGCGGACGGTCAGTTCCCGGCCTTTGGCCTTGGTCGGATCAACCGACGCCAGAAGGTCTTCACGCAGGAAGTCGCTCACAGCCTGTGAGATTTTCGCTTGTCGGTCGGCCTCAGCGCGGGCGCGGGCCTGGCCCAGGGCGAAGATCACCGAGACCATTGTCCCAATGAGACATACGGCCAGAACCGCGGCAAGGCCTCCAACAAGTGCCTTATGTCGCCGCACGGACTTCTTCAATCTATAGATCGTGCTGGGCGGTCCGGCGATCAAGGGCTTGCCCTGGAGGTAGTTCTCGATCTCGTCCGCCAGTTCCGAAGCGGAGCGATAGCGCTCGGCACGCTCTTTGCGCATCGCCTTCAGGGGAATCCATTCCAGCTCGCGGCGGAGGCACCTGGCCAAGGTGGCGACCTCGGTGCGGCGGCTCTCGGCCACTGTTTTGGCCTCTTCCCCGAGCTTGGTCAGCCGGGTGCTCGGCGTCTTGGGGTCCGTCTCACGAATGGTCTTTCGGATGTGCTCGATCCCACCCTGGCGGAACGTCTCGGAGTCATAAGGCAAGATACCGGCCAAGAGCACGTAGAGCAGAACTCCCAGCGAGTAAATATCGGAGCGAGTGTCGATGTCCTCGCTGGCCATATCCGCCTGCTCGGGACTCATATACTCCGGCGTGCCGAGAAGGTGGTTATCTTCCGTGACCAGCGTTCGCTCCGTCAACGGCTGGCTGATCGCCTTGGCCACGCCGAAGTCGATGATCTTGGGAATCGCTTCATCCCCTGCGGCGAGCACCAGAATGTTGGATGGTTTGATGTCGCGATGAATGATCCCCTTCTGGTGCGCGTGCTGCACCCCGTGGCAGACCTGCTGGAACAGGCGCAGTCGCTCGTCGATCGTGAGCTTGTGGCGGTCGCAGTAGTCGGTGATGGGCAGGCCCTTGATGTGCTCCATGACGAAGTAGGGCCGGCCGCTGTCCGTCGTGCCGGCGTCATAGACTTGCGCGATGTTCGGATGGTCCAGCAGGGCCAGGGCCTGGCGCTCGGCCTCGAAGCGGGCGATGACCCGCTTCGAGTCCATCCCTGGCTTGATCACCTTCAGGGCGACCTGCCGCCGAATGGGGCCTTCCTGCTCGGCTAAGTAGACCATCCCCATACCGCCCTCGCCCAGAATGTCGAGGAGCTTGTAGCGGCCGATCCAGGCGCCGGGACGCTCAAGGTTCGCGGGGGCGGCCACGGTGGACTGGGGCCCCGCCCCTTGTTCGTCGCCTGCCCCCTCGGTTCCCAGGGACAGCAGACGGCCCACCTGATCGCGGTCCAAGCCGTAAATTCGTGTCCTGCCCATGATTCTGCGCCCCAAGCACTTCCACACAAACCGCTGGGAGCAGAGCACCTTGCTGATACCGCACGCTGCTCCCTATTGCCCAATACAGCAGTTATCTCGCATCTTGCGCGATTTCCGGGAAAAACCGTTTCAATTCCTGCAATTCCTCCTGGGCGTCGCCGTCCGACACGACGGACTCGCGCAGGCGTCGCCGCAACGTGTCCTGAAAGCGCCGTTTGACCGTCACGATCATGTTCGAGGCCTTCCCCGCCTCGGCGATTCCATAGCGCTCGCAGAGGATCGGCAGCGGCGGCGGATCGCTCCGCTCCAGGATGGGCGCAAGCACCCGGTCGCGGAAGAGGTGCCAGTGCGCGCTCAGGCCGTCCTCGTGGCACTTCGCCTCCACCTCCGCCAGGACGCGCTCCAGCAGCGTGGAGACCCAGGCATAGTTGAAAGAGTCTTCCGGGCTGGATTCGGCCACCGGCTCGGGCAGGTCCGAGGACTCGTCGAGGTCTAACGAGACCAGTTTCTCCTTCGGAATGCGTTTGCGGGCCGTCTCGGCGTTGTGCACGTTGATCAAATAGCGGTTCAGGGCGATCAGCAGCAGCGAGCGAAACCGGCCCTTGGAGGGCTCGGCCGTCTGAAGCAAATCGTGGCCCAGAACCACCTCGTGGAAGAAGCCCTGGGTCAGGTCCTTGGCCTCTTCATTACCGTATCCCTTGCGGCGGAGGTAGCAGTAGACCGGCTTCCAGTACTGCTCCAAGAGCAGGCCGATCAAGGCATAGTCGCGGCCCTCCTCGTCCGACCCCGCCTCCTGGATGAGAGACCAGTGCGTGGTCAGAAAGGCGGCCCCCACCCCGCCCATATCGGTGTAGTCTCTCTGTGCCATGACCCGTTCCCCTGCGGCCGGCCCGTGGAGCTTGGTGGCATCGGCATCCTGCCGATGGTACATGGGCTGGAAGGGGCCCCCCAACGCGGAATTGTGCGTTGGGGACCCCAAGCCCATGCCACGCCGCACCTGGTTCTCGTACGTGGTCTCACAAACATGCTGGTTCCAGTCTACACCATAACCGCCAACAATAGAAGACCTTTTCCAGATGATCTCAGACGTACCACATAACTTTCTACAGCAAAAGGAGTTATGCTCACACAAAGCCGCACAGACCCCGCTGCGGCTTCGCTGCGCTCCGCCGCAACCAAAACGCTCTTCAACCACGAATTGCACTAATGCCCCAGCGCGGCCTCGCTGCGCTCGGCCGCAACCAAACCTCTCTTTCCTTATTTACCACGGAGGTCGCGGAGGACCCGGCGCGGCCTTCGGCCGCAACCAAACTTCTTTCTTTATCTACCACGGAGATCACGGAGGACACGGAGAAAAGAGAGTCGCGCGGCGCCAGGGCTTTCCGTTACGGGTCGCCGTTCATCCTTCGTAGCTCAAATCGATATTCTCTTGATGCCATTCGGCACCGCCTTTCCGACCACAGAGTGCGAAAAGGACATAGGCATACCGAGCACACCGGTTCTCTTGCTCCGTGTCCTCCGTGCTCTCCGTGGTTCGGAATCGTCTTTCTACCACAAGGAACGGGACGCGGCCACCGACCCCGAGCAGAATTTGCGCGGGAGAACAAGATTGGAACAAGTAGTGGTACAAATCCGATCTCTTCATCTCCCTTTCTTTCTGCATTTTCTTGCGGCTGTCGGAAAAAATCCACATTCTGCGCAAGATCGCCAAATTTTCCTGTGTTTACCTCCAGATGACAGAACCTTTTGGAGGACAGAACCATGAAACGCCAAGGCAGTTGCAGAACGACAATGGTGTGGTCGGGAGTGGTCGTAGCCATCCTGATGGGCGGCGGGGGCGCCGCCAAGGCGGATTTCACCTTCGGCGAGCCGACGAATCTCGGCGTGCTTGTCAATAGTCCCCAGAACGACGTTGGGGGGCTCAT
>VGYL01000130.1 GCA_016872975.1 Planctomycetota bacterium | reverse complement strand
TATCCAATCGTCGCGGTTCGCCGACCAAGTCATGAAGCATTTTGGCCTGGCCGCCCCCCTGTACCGCTACATCCACCGCCTCGCCGCCCAAGTCGTTGCCACTCATCCGTGACCTGGCCCGGTTCGCAGTGACGCCGTAAGGCGTTTTCCGTAGCATGGACGTCCCGCCCATGAGTAGCACGGGCGTCCCGCCCGTGGAGCCATGCGTACGCCTCGTAAGCATGGCTCGGCCATCGAGCGAAACACGTCCGCGAGGCAGACATGCCACTCGGCTTGCTTGTGGTCACGCCGTAAGGCGCTTTCTTCCGGGCCGTATATGCTCTTACGAGCACACTACAAACCATGACCTCCAGCCTTGACACTGTCCCTACCGGCCTTCTCCAACCGAGCCAGAAACGCGGCCCAGGCCTCTTCCACGGTCCAGCACCGGTTGTTGCCGCTGTTGAGCCAGCGGCCGTTCTCGCGTTCGAGATAGCGTACGTCGATCGGCGCCGCGATCTTCCGGCTCGACATGCCCTGGGGCAACTGCGCCAGCACCGCGGCATGTGTGTCGTCCCAGACTAGGACCTCGACGATGCGGGCGTGGCCCAGGACCTTGGCCCATTCGGGGTCGCCCGCGGTCTGGCGCGCGCCCTTCTGCCGGGCGAAGCGCTCGGCCAAGGCCGCGACGCTCACCTTCTGCCAGGCCGAGGGGTCGCCCTGGTCGATCCGATTGATGGTCGCGTACGCCGCTTCGGGCGTGGAGAAATCCTCCGTCCGCGGGAAGTCCGCCACACTGCGATTGACCTCGTACGTCCGCAGCGCCGCGTCCCACCGCACGGAGGAAATACCGAGTCGTTCCAACTCTTGGGGATTCTCGAAATCGACGTGGGAATCAAGGTACAGGACGTTCGTGCCCTTGCCCTCAGCCAGCATGGTCCGGTCGTAGGCGACCGCACGCCCGGGATAGCCGGCCACGGTGAGGTCCTTGCCCAGATAAACCACATTCTCCAGCAGCCACTGCGCCTCTTGCGGGTTCAACTGCCCGCGCACCTCGCCTATCCCCGCCGGCAGCCGGTCGTCGTGATCGTTGGCATAGAGCAGCAGGACCTTGCCCAGGCTTGCCAGACACGTGCGCGAGTATGCCTTATCGGTGGCGTTCTCCGGGCCGGGGAGAGCCCCGCCAGCACGCGGGGTCCTCTCTGCGGGCGCCCCGACGCCCACCGTCACCACAGTCTGGTGGCCCGGTCGCAGCGAAACCCCGTCGAATTCGACCCACTCATAGGAGCGGGCTTGGTACTGGAATTCCCGGATGTCATTGTGTTTGAGGCTCGAGAACATCGCTTCCCTCAACTGGCCGACGTTGCCCGCGGCCACCCAGGTGTTGCGCGCATCCGTATGTATCACTCCCTGGTTATCCACCGCCACGATACGCCGGGCGCGGTCCTGATGCCAGGGGCCGGAGACAATGACGCGGGTCCCCTTGGCATCCTCGAATGCCTGGGACCACAGAATACTCTCATGGCCCGCGTGCGCCTTCATGCCGTGACCATTATGGCTGGCGAGTGTCGTCCAGGGCCCTGCGGCTACGCCCACCCGGATCGTGGTCTCTGCGGCGGTGCCTGGGAGGGATGCGAGGACGGCCTTGTACCCCGCCAACGATCGGCCGCGACTGTCCACAACATCGCATTCGCCCTGCGTGCCCTTGGCGCCGCCGATACTGTTCCAGAACAGCTCGGGGGTCTCGGGGCCGGTCACCTGAACCATGAATCCATATTCCCCTGCCTTGGGACGCTGCGTCCATCGGGCAGGACGAAGGTTCCGATCCAACTTCGAACCGTCCGCTTTCCAGCAAGTGGGGTCCTGCGTCGGCCAGTCACAGACGCCCACCAACTCGAGGGTCGCGCCGTTGGGCAGTCTGGCCACGAACTTCCCCGCCGGCGTCTCCGTCTGTGCGGTGGCCATGGGCAGCAAGGCCGCACCGATGGCGATAATCGCCAATGCTCCCGCGATCCCCACATTCGCACGTTTCGGTATCGGTCTGGTAATCATGTGTTTGATCCTCCCTTCTAATGACTTTTTCGACTCGGCCACGCCGAGGAGGCCCAGGGCCGAACTCGCTCGCAAAAAAGCCATCTCCGCCATATCGATGAGCGTAGTGCCGTAGCTCCTGGCCTCCGCGCCAAGAGCCACGAGCGACATTTCGTCAACCGCCTGCTCGCGGACGCGCCGTACGATCGCGTTGGCGAGCCATACCAGCGGATTGTAGAAGTAAACGATTTGCAGGGCCGTCTGGAGACAGTTGATCCACAAGTCGCCTCGCTTGACATGCGCCAGCTCATGGATCAGAACCGCCCTCAGATTCTCCGGCGGCAGTCTCTCCAGAAGTGCCGTCGGCATGAGAATTGTCGGTCGGACCAGCCCGCAGACCGCCGGACTGAACGTCTGGGACGACAGCCGCAGGTCCACCCTCTGATGGATGCCCATGTGCCTGCGGCACTGGTCCAACAGATCCAGCACACTCTCCGGAGCCGGGTGCCCTTGCATAACCAGTCTCCTCACGAAGAGCATCCTCTGGATCATCCATCCGGCAAAGATCAGCACCCCGGCGCCCCAGAGGAAGAAGATCACCGCCTGCCACGTGAGAGATTCGGCTCCAACTGCAATAGATGCGATCGGCGCTGCGAGCCCGTCGGCAGAAGAAGCTGTATCGGTAGGAAGCGGCTCCTCAGGGTTAGGCGGTAGGCTCTGGGATCGGGAATCGATTCCTTCGTTCTTTGTCCCCGGGGCTTCGTAGCGTGGGGCCGGGGATGATCGGATCTGTACGCCGCACCAGTAGCCGATCCCGGTGGGCGCCGCGAGGCCCGGAGGGAACACGAGCTTGACGAACACGAGCATCCAGATCCAGTAGCGCACGGCGGCCCGGAGGCGACGGCGCAGCAGAACGTCCAGCGCCAGCAAGACCGCCACAAGGACTCCGACCTGGATGAACATGGCCCCGGCGTAGGAGCAGAACCTCGCGCCCATGCCATTCAAGGCCGTCACACCGACATGAATGAGCTGGTCCATTCTCACTACCTCCGCACGTTCTCGGCTGGGCTAGCCCGCGCCGTTGCCGTTCTCGACCTCCTCCATGAGCCGGCGCAGTTGCGCTGCTTCGTTCGGCGAGAGCCCCTCGTGCTCGATCAGGAACTGCATCATCGGAGTCAGGGCGTCATCGAAGGCCCGGTGGAGCATCCGGCGAAACTCCCCGCGCTTGGCCTGGACCTCGCTGATGCAGGAGGAAAACAATTGCAGATTGCGAATCCTCTCGATCCGCAGGAACCCCTTCTCGACCATCCGGTCCATCGTGGTCTTGACGGTGCTGTAGGCCCGGTCGCGGGTCGCGGCCAACTCCTCCTGGACGGTCCCGGCCGTACAGGGCTGCTTCTCCCAGACCGCCTTCATGATCTCCCACTCCGCCTCGGTCAGCTCGACCGGTGCCGGGGTCGGTTCCGGCGCTTTGCCTTTTCTCGGCACACGCATGGCAATCACCTCCTTATTCGACTCTACTCGAATATATTCGACATATGTCGAATCTGGCAACGGGAAAATCTGAATTCCTGCAGGTTTTCTTGGAGCCTCCAATGAGCCTGGCCATGTCATTGCGAGGAGCGTCAGCGACGAAGCAATCTCAATCCTATGGGTAGGAGATTGCTTCGTTGCACTCGCAAGGACATGCGGTACTCTTCAATTCGTTCGAGGCTCTCAGCCTCGGTCCTTCGCCTTGCTTCCTCTGAGTCTGCGGAGGCATTACCGGTATTCTCGATCTTTCTTCTACAGAGTGAGAGAAACAGACTCAAGGACCAAAGGGCCTCTATCCGATAAGAGCAGCAGAGGCCCGGCCCCTCCTTTCCGGCATGACCGCACAAAGAAACGAAAGAAGCCGAAACAGGAGAGCGGAGGGAGGAGATACTCCGGAAAGCAAAGCTCCGGTGCAGGTCCTGCTCAAAGAGTTTCTGGAAGAGGCGGTTCAGGGGGGGGTGACGACGTGGTGCTTTGACAATTCGGGCGTCTGGCTTCGTGCGGACGCGTCGGTTCACTTCGGTCGGAAGATCTCCGGGAGGCCCTCACGTGCCCGGAAAGAAGCGCACGCGGGAACCGGGCACAGGCGGAGGAGGACCGATTCCGGAAAGCGAAGCTGATCCGGGAGTCCTGCTCGAAAAGCCGCCGCGTTGAGAGACCGGAGAGAGGCTCTGCCTCCGCTCGGTCGATGAGACTCCGCTCGGAGAGCCTTCGAGTAGTGTCCGGCTTCAAGCTCGAAGAGCCTCCGACGATGGGCCGTCGCTTCAATGGACTTCGGCCCATGAACCGCAAGCAGTTCACGCTATGACGGGCCGAGTGAGGCTCCGCCTCTCGGAGGTCCGAAGCGGCCCGGGGGTTGGGGGTCAGACAAGACGATGGTTCACTCCCCTGAACCGCTCTTGTGCGTACCATAGTGGCGGGGCAGGGAAGTGTACACAAGTGTGCTGTCGTACGAAGCAAAGAGGTGCCCATGTGCAAGGAAGCGGATGTAGAGTGTGGAGGTTACGCGGTTGGTACGGTGAAGGAGGCCCGCCAAGGGTCGGAGGAGGGGCAAGCGAAGGTAGGGACGCGGGTGTACTTTCTGGTCGTGCGAATAGTTGTGCTCTTAGCGCAGTATCAGAGGGAGGTAGGCCACTTGGAGAGGGAGGCTTGGGAGATTCTCCAAACGATTGAGGAGGAGGACGGTGTTGCGAGGTGAGCGTTGTTGCGTCGTCAGAGAGGCCAGATAGTCCAACGCGAACTCGATTTCCGCACGCTCATTGTCCGTGCGTGTTTTCAGCACAGCCATGGCCTTCACCTCGACCGGGGAAAGAATATGCCGGCGCCGATCGTAAATCCTATTCTACCGGCTTCAGCCCGGGCGGACAAGGTCATTGGTGTGCCGAGCACACCCTACCGGATGAGCTTGGCGATTTCTCGGAAGTGCGGGTGCTTGGAGGTTCGGAGCAGCTCGAAAATCGCCATTTCCGTGCTGCTGAGGTGGGCGCCCTCGGCGGCCAGGCGGCTCAGGGCGATCTGGCGGTTGGGCTCGGTGCGGGAGGAGACGGCGTCGGCCACGATCGTGATGTCCAGGCCCCCTTCCATCAGGTCCATCGCGGTCTGATAGACGCAGACGTGGGTCTCGATGCCGCACAGGAGGACCTGCTCTTTGCCCAGCGTGTTGAGCTGGGCGTTGAATTGCTCCTGGCCGCAGCAACTGAAGCCGGCCTTGTCGATGGGTTCGAGGCCGGTCAGCAGCTCAGCGATCTCGGGGACGGTCGGTCCCAGGGCTTCCGGCGCCTGCTGGCACCAGAGAATGGGGATGTCGAGGATACGGGCCGACTGGATCAGGATGCGGATGTTCTTGAAGAGGGCTTCCTTGTCGACCATGAGCTGGGCGAGCTTGCCCTGCACATCGACGACGATCAGACAACAGTCCTTGATCTCGAGCATTCCCTTGCCCCAGTGGCAATTTATAATTTCCGATTTATGATTTATGAATTGCGGATTACGGTTTCTGCTGCGTCAATCGCCAAGTCATAATTCATAATTCATAAATCATAAATTACGAAGGACGATTGTCAAGCTCACTTTAGCTTCGGGTTCCGGGGAGGGAGCGGTTGGGACCGAGGTATCCGGGCCGGTCTCTTTCGGCATGGGCTTGTTGATCGCGGCCAGCAGAGAGCCGGGTTGGTACTGATTGAGCGGCCGGATTTCGTGGCCGGGCATGTTCTTCTCCAAGTGATTGGCGACGGCGTAGCCCGTCGCGGCGGCCACAGAAGCCTCCGTGCTGTTCTGGGCGACGATCGCGTAGGCCTGCTCGGGCGTGACCGCCTCGACGACCACCGACGCCTCCGGGCTGTCCGGGCGGTCCACCCGCAGGACGGCGCCGTCAAAGTTGTTCCAGACGCCGCTCAGGGACGCCACGAAACGATTGACGCTCGCGCGGCTGCCCGCGATCCGATACACACGCTGGCTCTCGACGAGGCCCGGCTCGGTGCGGACCGATAATCCGCTGTTCTCGATGGCTCGGGCAACGAAAGTGTCCGCCTGCACCAGCCGGGCGGTCCGCAGCTCCAACTGGCCGGTGAAACCGCCATCGGCCACCGTAAGGGCGGGCGTCCCCGCGCCGGCAGGCTCCCTCTCGACCGGACGAGCGGTGTCGGCCCCCGATCCCGCCCCCCCCTGCGGGACAGGCGACACGATCTGGTAGATCACCGCGCCCAGAACCCCCATCAGCACGAGCGCCGCCGCGGCGGACACGAACCGCCGGAACGCCAACTGCCAGGCCCCCAACGAACGCCGTCCGATCAGCGGCGTCTCCTGCAGGAGCGACTGCCGCTCCAGCGACGACTTGATCTGGTCCAGCAGGTCGCCCGGCGCCTTGGCCGCCGGCAACGCACAGAACAGGGACCGGCAATTCTGAAGCTGCTGCAGACGCCGAGCCACCTGCGGGTCATGCGCCGCCAGACGCTGGACTTCCGTCCGCTGGCGGGGGCTCAACTCCCCATCCATGAAGCTGCTCAGCAGTTCATCGAGATTCGGGTTCGGCTTCATTTCAGCATGGTCTCCAGCGTTTCTCTCAAATGGCTCCTGGCGCGGCTCAGCCGGCTCCGGACCGTCCCCAACTCGATGTTCAGGACGTCGGCAATCTGAGCATAGTCCATCCCTTCGATATCCCGCAGGACCACCACAGCCCGCTGGGGCTCTTCGAGCTCCAGCAGCAGCCGCTTGGCCAGATCGCACAACTCGTGGCTCTGCGCCAGCACCGCCGGATCGACGGCGCGGTCGTCGCTCAGAAGATCCTTCAGCAATTGGCCGGTTTCACCGGCCGGATCGACTTCTTCAGCATCCAGGGAACGGGTAGCGGTCCGGGCGCTCCGCTGGCAATGGTTCAACGTCAAGTTGACCGCGATGCGGAAGAGCCAGGTGTAGAAGCTACTCCTTCCTTTGAACTTCTCTATGCTCTCGATTACTTTGACAAACGTCTCCTGGGCGAGTTCCGCGGCGTCGTCGGCATTTCCGCACATTTTCAGGATGACGTTGTAGATCCGGTGCTGATACTTGAGGATCAGCCGTTCCATGGACGCGGTATCGCCGGCCTGCGACTGCTGGACCAGCACGGAATCATCGATATTGATGCTTGCCGTCCTCAAGGACACCTTCCTATGGAATGATGGAACTGTTCCATTCTTTCCTCGTTCGGACTGCTCATCATGCCAGATGCGCCGGTCCGGGTCAATCTTCTTCAGTCCTGGACACCCAGGCCCCATAACCGCCGCCGAACACGATGCGCCCACCGTGTCCTATGGGAACCATCGGCAACCGGCGCGTCAAGCTGCACCGGTTGTGTGGGAAAATCCTGAGCGAATGGCACAGATGGGTCGACAGCTTCGGCGGGATTTCTCAGCCACCGGCCAGGAGCCTCTGCACGTGACCGCTGACCGCGCCGATCTGGACCACCTGACCGACGGACGGCTGACAGACCGTCAGAGTATCGTTCACCCACGCGAGCCGGCTGCCGGCGGGAAAGACCGGGAGGATGCGCCCTTGGGCCCAGACGAACGTCGAATCGGTGGTGGCGAAGTAGACGTAGCCATGGCGGGGATCGACGGCGACCGAAGTGACGTTTTCGCGAAGGGCCACCAGGAGAACCGTGGCCACCAGCGGCTCGGCCTGACCCGCTGTCGGGATCGGATCGGTGACTTTGACGATGTTCCCGCCGGAGGCGACCAGGCATCCGCCGGGCACGGCACACAGGGCCCCGGGGCGGTCTTCCAGGGTCAAGAGCGTATCTCTAGTCCCTTTCTTGCCGCCCGTCAGATGATAGCGCAGAAGGGCCGCCCCCTTGGGGGTCGTCGTCAGGAGGTAGGCGAATTCGCGGTCGCACGAGACGGCCGCCGCCCGCCCCGGCACGCCGTGCACTTTGACCAGATGGCCCGCCACGTACGCATCCAGCTCCTGGGGCAACAATGCCAGCACGCCCCCATCCGGCGTGACCGCCACGTCGCGGATTTCCTGGGAGGGGTTGACCAGCATCGGCTCGATCTGGTGGGACTTCGGATCGTAGCGCATCAGGTTGCCGGGCGTTACGAAATACACGAAGCCCGCCGTATCGCCGGCGATGGGGCCCGAGAGCGTCAGATCGATCTTCTTCGCCTGGTCCGGCCCGATCAGCAGCCGGGTTTGATTCGTTGTCGTTTGGCATCCCAAACCCGAGAGAAGAACCGATATCAACATCAGCGGTCTGCGCATCGTTGTCCTCACTGTCCGAGCGTCTTGCGGCCTTTGCACAAGGGGCAGTTGAGAGCTTTGCCCCGGCACGTCGGGCACGTGACCTTCCCGGTACCGCGGCACTTGCCGCAGTTGACCTGGCCCGTCCCCTTGCAGGTCGAACACGGGACGGTGCCGCCCCCGCCACAGGTGCGACAAGTGACCTGGCCGTCACCACCGCAGGTCCCGCACGCGCCCCGACTGCCGCTGCCGGCGCAACTGCCGCACGCCTGTCGCACAGGCACCTGCTCGGTGTACTCGCGGGTTTCGTAATGACGATTGTAGATGGGATTGCCGGCTTCGTCAAAGCCGACCTGGTCGATCACCAGCTCCTGGCGTGTCCGGGTCTGACTCTCATAAACCGTCACCTGGCCGCTGCCGCTGCAGGTATAGCAGCGCAGATGCCCCGACCCGCCGCAGTCGCGGCAGGATTCCCGCAGCGAGCCCCGGCAGTTGCCGCAGACCAACTCGCCCCCGCCTTTGCAGCGGCTGCACGCAAAGTGCAGCTTCCCGTTGCACTTGGGGCAAACGACCGTCCTGGTGTTGCGACAAGTGGGGCAATCCAAGTCGCCGCGAGCGGAACAGTACGGACACGGCGTCGGCTCCGTCAGGTACTTGGCGACCTTGGCCGCATACCCTGCCAGAACCGTCGGCAGACCCGGTTTGCTGCCCCGTGTCAGGCCGTGCACCACCACGGGAGCTTCTACCCGGCCTTCCACCCCGACGGAGACCTCGACGAGCTTGCTGAACGACTTGGGTGTCTTGACGAGGTCATACCCCACCCCCAGGCTGAAGTTGTGATCCGTATCATAGCCAACGGCGGCCTCCACCTGGAGCAATTCCACGGAGACCTCCCCGGCCACCGACGTCTTGCCGCCCTCATTCTCCCCGTTCGAGCCGGTCCAGACGGATCCCAGGAACTGGTATGTCCCCGCCACCTGGGCCCTCTCGGAGCCGAAAGCCGCCTGGATCTCCAGCGGGTCCGCCACAGTCCAGCGGTTGTCCTTGGCCGCATAGTACTACAACGCTATCTTGTGGGACCGCAGTAGTCGTAAGTCATTATGAAACAATGAGATACGGGAATGTCACTTCGGCGCCTTAACGCCAATAAGGCTACGGGGTGACATTTTCATAACCTCCTGTTCTAGCGTAGCTTATGTCAAACCGAGGGACAAATCGTAGCGTTGTGGTAATAGGTCGCCTTGGCGAAGGCCTCCAACTGCTTGAGCGTCGGCGCCGCCTCGCCCCGTTCCCAAAGCTCATACCGCGGAAAACGCCGGCGCAGGCCCTCGACACTCCGGTCCGCCCGTTCCCGCGCCCAGCGCAGCATCTGAGGTTTCACCATAACGCGGCTCATACGCCAGCCTCCAAACGAACCGCGATCTTACCCACCCCCGGCGCCGAACGCAAGGACCGCCGGTATACCAACCTCGCCCGGAACGAGGATTACCTCGCGCCGAGACGCCAAGACGCAGAGATGAGAATCTGTAGGGTGGGGCTGGCCCGACCGAAGCCCCGAGAACCGGGAACCCTCTGACAGCCGCAGATCAGACAAGTGCGAGCCCAGCGCGGCAGCAATGTCATTGCGAGCGGAGCGCGGCAATCTGAAGCTTCCAACCAAGACGAGCGACGAGGGCCGGGCAACGGTCTTCTCAACCGCGAAATACGCGAACCACGCGAACAAAACGTGTAGCCGGTAGGGTGGGCTCCGCCCACCGCCTTGCCCCAGCCGTCCCCGGCACAGGAGACCGCGGTCCTCACGCCAAGCCCGCAAAGAGCGCCAAGGAAGGACGAAACCCGGCCGCAGGCCGCAACTGGGAACTCCATACCAACCGACAACTGCCTTTCAACCGCCGATGAACGCCGAGGAACGCAGATTCCGAACAACCTGCGAGCGACGAGCGATGGGAGCCGGGCGACGACTTCCGAGCCCCGCCGAATGCCGCCTCTTCAACCGCTGAAGCTTAGAACAAGGCCTCACCCGGCCGCCCGCGGTGTCGGCTGGCGGACCTGCTATGGGTCCTCCTTGTACTCTCGGAAGCCATCGATCAGTTGCTTGAAGGATGTGGGCTTGTATCTCTCGAAGCTGTCCTCGTCCACGTAGACGAAATCGTATTTCACGTCTGCCTGCACTCGATTGATGTCTTCGCACCATTGCCGCAGAGGGTGCATCTTCAGCGGTACGTCCAGATCCGCCCGGCCTTTCGTCTCGACAATGAAGATCCGCTTTGCCGATACCTTGACCAAAAAATCCGGGTAGTAGCTGGAAATGTCGCCGTCTGCATTCTGGTAATCCAATTTGAAGTGTACCGCCAGGTAGTTCTTGGCGTAGGAAACCACGTCGTTGCAGTCCTCCAGAAAGCCGGCAAACGACAACTCAAAATGCTCGTCCCCGATGATGCGATTGAAAACGCTCTTCTTCGGAACGAGGTAGCCCTGGTCCTTGGCCACGAAGGGACGGGTACGGCGCAGCTTGATGGTGTCGCGGATCTCGGCCTCGCCCTTGTCCTGCACGGTAAGGGCATTGATCGCCTTCTTGAAGGTCTCGATCAGGGTCTTGGTCGCGGCCAGTTCCGACAGGTTGCGCAGGGTGTTGGGGCTTTCGAGTTCTACCTTGCGGTCGAACAGATCCTCCTGCACGAACGCCTTCACCTTGCCGTACAGTACATCGTGGCCGCTCACCAGGCACAGATCCTTCATGATGGTCTGGGCAAAGTAGTACTGGAACTCGGCCATCGTGCCGTCGGCCTTGGGCAGCAGGTGCGGCGTGTCGAACCACCAGTGAAGCATGCTCCGGCTGGTATCCGTCGCGCCGACGTAGCCGCCGGTGCGGAACTCCTGCACCTTCCTGCGCACGGCCGGCACCAGCGGGGGCATCAGCTTCTCCATGCTGGTTTCACGCAGGGCCTCATCCGCCGGAAACCAGCGGAGGGCCGGATCGAGAAGGGCGTGCCGAGATGCCGGGAAGTCTTTGTGCAAGGCCATTATTTGTCCCCTGCTTCCAGGCGCTTGACTCTGGTGTCATCAACCAAGAGCCTCATCTGTTGGATGGCAATTTGGTTCAACTTGCCAAGCCGATCCGCCTGCCTCAGCCCATCGTTGATGAACAGCGCGTTCAGGTTTTCCAGATTGGAAAGGCACACAAGCTGCGCCATGTTCGCATAGTCCCGAATGTTGCCCTTCTCGCCCGGATGGCTGTCGCGCCACTGCTGGGCGGTCATGCCGAACAGGGCCATGTTCAGCACGTCCGCTTCGGAGGCGTAGACCAGATTGATCTCCTGCGCCGTCAGTTGCGGCGGGATCAGGTTCGCCTTGATCGCATCGGTGTGGATCCGGTAATTGATCTTGGCGAGGTTCCGCCGGATATCCCAGCCGAGTTGCTTGTGCTCTTCGTCCTTGAGCCGCTGAAATTCCTTGATCAGGTAGATCTTGAACTCGGCGCTGATCCACATGCCGAATTCGAAAGCGATGTCCTTATGGGCATACGTGCCG